>JACDAY010000355.1 GCA_013695195.1 Blastocatellia bacterium
CGCCAAGATGACGTAAATGACGCTCCAAATTGTCGCTTCTTTGAAGGATACCGCGTGCTCTTTCTTGTGAAACACGCCCAGATCCAGGGCGAGAATTATGCCGACTACAACAAGAAATGCCGCATAAAACCACCAGTATTCAGCGAACGGAAATAGATTCATCGCTCGATAACCTCTTTTTTCGGAGTAAATAATTTACGGACAATTCCCCGAATCTTATCGCAATAGCAAAACTTAATTGTTTCGATTTCATAGTTTCGATCACGGCGTGAAATGCAAAAAACCTTTCGCAGAATCTGTCAATTCGACAGAAACTGCGAAAGGTCTTGATACTTCTCCTGATGGACCGAGTTGCTTTTTACAACTGTATTGACGGCACCATCAAACCCTCGCGGGTGATCTACTCCCCTTTCACACTTTTAAGCTAACTAATCCTTCCTTTTTTGTCAAGTTTCTAGAATTTATTTGTAGCTGACACATTGAAATCCGGCGACATCGTTACATGCCTGTTTAGATAGCAGATCAGATCTCCGATTTATCACCAAGCGGTAGCGGATTATAGAGCAGAGAAATTTGACACAAAAGCCATAACTTCCTATGTTTTAACAATTCAATTAAACCTTTTCGTAGGAGAAATCTATGGTACGAATCGTTTTGGGCGTTATTGCCGGATTTTTTGCATGGTTGATAGTGTGGGTCGGAAGCGAGAAGATTCTTTCGGCCATTTGGCCGGAGTGGTACGGCGCTCATCAACTCGCGTTCCAAGAGGCCGTCGAAAATGGCGGTCAGTTCACCGCAGACACGACTATTCTCCTCATACATATTGTCTGGGGTTCAATAGTTTCGGTGATGTCCGGATTTCTGGCCGCGCTGATCGCCGGTGAAAACAAACGCACGCCTCTGATCCTCGGCTTTCTGCTGATGGCATTTGGTTTACTGAAGGTGGTTCTGTCCTGGGCGTATGTCCCCATTTGGTATCACGTTATCTTTACGGCGATCCTAATCCCAATGACGATTATGGGCGGTAAATTGAAAACCACCGCTTAGTAAAAAAGAAATGGGAATCATACTTTTGCAGGCATCGCGGGCGGTACGCGATGTTTATCTGGAGGAACAAATTGGTTAAATTACAAACAACAGGAGGAAGGTGTGGCGCGGCTTATGCCCGCTTTTTCCGGTTGCTCACGTCGTGGGTGTTTTTTAGGTCGAGTCGCAAGACGCCCTGGTCGTCGAGCTCCGGGTGATCAAACTTTTCGGTCTTGTCGATCCGTATGTTGAAATGCCGGCAGAAAGGCGCGGTGTGGACGACAAAGTTGAGGCCGCCGCCTTTTGGTTTGAGAGGAAATGCGTATTTTTCCCGCATGTTCGACGGAACCACTCCGATAACGCTTTCCTTCTTGTCGAACATCAGTATTACTGCCTCAGGGTTGTTGAGCGTTTTAACCGTAAATTTATTGAGGGTTAATACTTTTTTGTGATTGATCGTAATTGCGAAGGCTTGATTTTCGGGTTTCGTCGGCCCGCCTTTGAATGTCTCCCAATGTAAAATCGCCATAAAATATTGTCGCGTATCTGGGCGACCGTTGCATACATGATACAATCGTTTCACAATAAGTCAAGATGTTTTTTTTCGCGAATCAGCTCCCGGTTCACCGACCGCCGCGTCTAAAGGTGACGAATTTAAGACGCGAAGAAACGATGGGCATTTCAGCCCGTTTAACGATCTTCGACACCGTTCCGAAGTTTCTGCCTCCGCGCGATGTAGCCGAGGCCGGATTTTCTCCTTAGAAATAACACTAAATGTGTGCCCTTCGTCTCAAGAAATCCGACCTTCGATTTCCCCGCGCGTCACAGATAATGCGTCGATGTTGTCGTTCACAAGACCCGTCACCGGCCATCGTGTCTTACAAATTATGAAAAGCGTATTGGATGAAGTTAGCTAACTACGGCTTCGTGACGCGATTGCTCGAACCACTCGACAAACTTCGGAATGCCATCTTCGATCTTCGTAGTCGGGTCGTAACCCAACAACTCACGAGCTTTGGAAATATCCGCGTAAGTCAGAGGAACATCGCCGGGCTGCATCGGTTGGCGGTCGATTATCGCTTTTTTGCCGAGATTTTCTTCGATGAGTTCAATCAGCCTCGTCAATTCGACCGTTTGCGATTCGCCAAGATTAAAAATGTCATGCTTCGCTCCGGCGTAATCGATGGCTGAGCGCACGCCTTGGATAATGTCGTCGATATAGGTGTAATCCCGTCTGGTACTGCCGTCGCCGAACATTTGGATAGGCTTATCTTGCGAGATAAGTTTACAAAATTTATGAATTGCTAGATCAGGCCGCTGGCGTGCGCCGTAAACTGTGAAAAAACGCAGGCAAACCGTGCGAATATCGAAAAGATGCGAATATGTATGACAAAGCAATTCTCCGGCTGCCTTAGTCGATGCATAAGGTGATATAGGCTTATTGATTCGGTCGTCCTCGGAAAAAGGAACGCTGCTGTTTATCCCGTAAACCGAGCTCGATGAGCCGAAAACGAATTGCTCTACCCCAAAATCCCGAGCGAGTTCCAGCAGATTCAATGTGCCGCAAATATTCGTTTCGGCGTAAAGTTTTGGATGGCAGAGCGAGGGCCGAACGCCTGCACGCGCGGCAAGATGTACTATGCAGCCGAAGTCATGTTCGTCGAAAATCTTTCTAAGTGCTTCGCTGTCGCAAATGTCGGATTCGAAAAAGCGGTAATTTGGAGCAACTCGATGTTTTTCGATATTGCGGCGCTTTATTTCAGGGCTGTAAAAATCGTTTAAATTATCAACGGCAGTGATATTCCAATCGTCTTCATTCAGCAGCGTATCGACGAGATGCGAGCCGATAAAACCGGCGGCGCCTGTTACTAAAATTTGTTTTTCGGACATTGCTGTGCGGGGCTAAAACCGATCTCGAATCAAAAAGCACGATAGCACATTTGTCTTTTCACGGCAAAAACCATTACGGAAATTTACCCGGGCGTGGTATTGTGCTTATCACGCTTATAATTAGACGTGTTTGCAAGCAGTTTTTGCTTGTCATTTTGAATTAAGGTTCTCTATACTTGGAAATGGCGTCGATATTGACCGGGAGGAGAAATATTTTGCAACCAAAAGTACATCGCGGGCGACTCAATGCCGAGGGTTTTCGCTTCGCGATCGTGGCTAGCCGTTGGAATGATTTTCTTACCTCGAAGCTGATAGACGGCGCGGTTGATGCATTGGAAAGCCACGGAGTTGATGAGAAAGCCGTCGAGATCTTTAAAGTTCCCGGCTCGTTTGAGCTGCCGCTGACTTCTCTAAAAGTAGCTGAGAGCGGTGAGTTCGACGCGATTATTGCGATCGGCGTCGTAATCCGGGGCGAAACGCCGCATTTCGACTATGTTGCGGGCGAGGCGGCCAAAGGCATCGCGCAGGCTTCGATGCAAACGGGCGTGCCGGTTTTATTCGGCGTTGTAACGGCCAACACACTAGAACAGGCGATCAATCGTTCCGGTGTAAAAGCCGGGAATAAGGGTTACGAGGCAGCAATCTCCGCTATTGAGATCGTCAATTTGTACAGGCAGATCGGCGCTCGGGAAGAAAAGTTAAAGGGTAAAGAAAAGGTTTTTCCTCATGTCGTTTGAAAAATCAGGAAAGAGTTCGGGAACACGCCGTAAGGCACGCGAATGCGCTCTGCAAATGTTGTTTGCAGCCGACCTTGTAAAGATAGGCAGCGATGCATTGACGCTTAGTTACTGGGACGAACTCGGCGAGAACGGCATCGATGAAAAGACATGCGATTTTGCAAACAACCTGGTTCGCGGAACTCTAAAGGATATCGCGGCGATCGATGACAAAATCCGCACGCGTGCCGAGCACTGGCGAATCGAACGCATGGCTATCGTCGACCGCAATGTGCTCAGGCTCGCCGTCTATGAATTTCTTTTCGAGGACACGCCGCACACCGTCGTCATTAACGAAGCCCTGGAAATCGCACGCCGGTTTTCCACGTTCGAGGCCACACAGTTCATCAATGGCATTCTGGACGCTATAAAGCTCGATCTTGAAAAGGCTTCGTCAGGCGAACAGCTGAAAGCAGAGGGAAAGTCCAATGCGTCGGGTTGATGCCAACTATTTCAGAATTGTCCCGTGTCCTTGTATCCCATGTTGTTCTACACGCGGCTTCCAGTGTTCTAAAGCAACCAGCAGTGGTTCAGTTTGAACAATAATGCCCTTATTCCTCTTATTTCGTTCTTGTTCTTCTTGTTCGTGGGTAATCTTAATTCTCTAACCACTGAAAACACTGAAACGGAACTCACGGAAATAACCGAAAAAGATAAAAAATAGGACAATGGTATAAAAAACTAATGGCGTTTCCGATTTGTTTTCTCCATACAAATTGAACCAGTACAAGGCAATCTGCTGACTATTTATTTCGTCCCTTTTGGGTTAAAATATACACTTGCAAGCGGTTTGAGTTCGAAAAGAGGTTCAATAAAAAGTGAGCGAAAAGATAACGAATTTTTCGGAATATATTTCAGAGAATTTTGGCGCAAATGCGAGCTATGTCGAAGGTTTGCTGGCTCGATTCCAATCGGATCCGAATCTGGTTGACGAATCGTGGCGGGTATTTTTTAACGACATGCTTAGCGGAGATAACGGGCTAGGCGCGGGCACAGAACCTAAACAGGCGGAAACACGACCGGTAGGTAGTGTGCCTTCTTCCACTGCAACGAACAAAGCGCAGATAGAACCTGAAAAGCCCAAACAAACGACTGCTCCAATTTCCGCCGACACCGAAGCAAAACCGCTTATCGGTGCATCAAAAAAGATTGTCGAGAACATGGAGCAGAGCCTGTCGGTTCCGATTGCTACCAGCGTTCGCAGCATTCCGGTAAAAGCTTTGTTTGAGAATCGAAATCTTATAAACGATCACCTTATCAGCTCGGGGCGTGGGAAAGTTTCGTTTACTCATATTATCGCCTGGGCGATAATCAAAGCGGTAAAAGTCTACCCGAGGATGAATCATGGTTACGGCCTTGTTAATAATGCTCCTTCGCGTTTGGAGCACGAGAATATCAATCTCGGCATCGCCATCGACATCGAGAAAAAAGACGGCTCTCGCAATCTGCTTGTTCCGAGCATCAAGGCCACGCAAAACATGAACTTTGCCCAGTTCCTCTCGGCTTATAACGAAACCGTAAAAAAAGCGAGAGACGGCAAGCTCGGCATTGACGATTTTCAGGGAACAACGATCTCGCTTACAAATCCCGGTACGCTCGGAACCGTCGCTTCGAATCCGAGGCTGATGGACGGGCAGAGCGCCATAATCGCGACCGGAGCAATCGAATACCCGGCCGAATTCCAGGGCATGACCGCCGCTGCGCTTTCTCAGATCGGCATTAGCCGCACTGTCACGGTTACCAGCACCTACGACCACCGCGTGATACAGGGTGCAGAGAGCGGACTTTTTCTGGCGAAGATCCATGAGTACATTATCGGGCAGCACGATTTTTACGATGAGATATTTGCCGCTTTGGAAATCAATTATCCACCGCTCAGATGGGCCGAGGATCATAACCCATCCCTCTTTGGCGGCGATCGGTTTAACGAGCAGATCGAGAAGCAGGCGAATGTTTTGCAGCTTATAAATGCGTATCGCATTCGCGGGCATCTGCTGGCCGACATCGATCCGTTAAATATGACCTCGCATCATTCGGCCGAGCTCGATCTGGAAAATTTTGGGTTGACGATCTGGGACCTAGACCGCGAATTTATCACCGGCGGCCTTCATGGCGAAAAGACGGCGCCGCTTCGGCGAATTCTCGATATTCTGCGAAAAGCTTATTGCGGCAAAGTCGGGATCGAATATCGCCATATCCAGAGCAAGGAAGAAAAGGAATGGATCAGGGCGAGAATTCGCGAGCAGTTTGTTGATACCGAGCCTCTGCCGGTCGAAACGAAAAAAGAGCTTTTGCAAAAACTTATTGAAGCCGAGCAGTTCGAGCAGTTCCTGCATAAAAAATATCTCGGGCAGAAGCGCTTTTCGCTCGAGGGCTGCGAAACAGTTATTCCGATGCTCGATCAGCTTGTCGAGGGCGCTGCGACCCGCGGCGTTAATGAAATTTATATGGGAATGGCCCACCGCGGTCGTTTGAACGTGCTTTCAAACATAGTTGGCGATCCCGAAACAGGTGATATGGCCGAACGCATTTTCACCGTTTTCGAAGGCACCTCGCACCCGAGCTTCCCTGCCGATGAAGGCGATGTTAAATACCATCAGGGCGCCATCGGCGTCCGCAAAACGAAGGCTGGGAAAGACCTCCGCATTCAGCTTTCATGCAACCCGAGCCATCTGGAATTCGTGAATCCGGTCGTCGAAGGCATGGCGCGCGCAAAACAGGATGACCTCAGAAACGGCGAGCAAAAGACGCGCGAAGAAGTTTTCGACATCGTAATGCCTGTTCTTCTGCACGGCGACGCCGCGTTTTCCGGCCAGGGCATCGTAATGGAAACGCTGCAGCTTGCATGTCTTCCGGGCTATCGAACCGGGGGAACGATTCATATCGTTATAAATAATCAGATCGGATTTACAACCGGCCCCGAATCCGGCCGAAGCTCGATTTACTCGACCGATGCGGCTCAAATCACGCAGACGCCGATATTTCATATTAACGGCGACGCGCCCGAAGCCGCGTTTCGCGTTATTCAGATCGCGCTGGATTATCGCAAGGAGTTTGATAAAGACGTTGTGCTCGATCTTGTCGGATTCCGTCGGCTCGGCCATAACGAGGGCGACGAGCCTAGCTACACGCAGCCGGTTATGTATGCCCGCGTAAAGGCCCATCCCGGAACGCGCCATCTTTATGCCGAGCATCTTATTCGCGAAAAGGTGATAAGCGAAGAAGAGCTTAAGCAGATGATCGATAAGGTCGTCGAGAAATACGAGGGAATTCTGGGACGGGCGAAACAGATCGCTGCTGAGAAACCAAAAAAGAGCGCACTGAACCTGCCGATTCCGGAGGAAGACGGTTCTAACGTGCTGCCGACAGGAGCCGCTCAAGACATTCTTCGAAGGGCCGCGGAAAAGATATCGATTGTTCCCGAGGCTTTCCATGTCAATCCTAAAATGGTCGGCCAGCTCGCCCGCCGCGCAAAAATGGGTACGGGCGAGGCGCCGATGGATTGGGGATTTGCCGAGGCGATGGCAGTCGGCTCGCTTGTTCTGGAAGGCTATCCGGTTCGACTCAGCGGGCAGGATTCGGGCCGCGGAACGTTTTCTCAGCGGCACGCTTCCATGTACGACACGCTTACGGGCGAGCGTTGGTCGCCGCTAACGGAGCTTCGAAACGAACAGAATCCAAGAGCGAGATTCTATGTTTTCGACAGCTCGCTTTCAGAATCGGGCGTTTTGGGTTTCGAATACGGCTATTCCGTGATTTGTCCTGACGACCTCGTAATGTGGGAAGCTCAGTTCGGTGATTTCGCCAACGGCGCCCAGGTGATTATCGACCAGTATATCGCAGCGTCCGAGGACAAATGGCAGCAGAAATGCAGGCTCGTAATGCTGCTTCCGCACGGCTACGAAGGCCAGGGCCCGGAACATTCATCCGCACGGCTTGAGCGCTTTTTGCAGCTTTGCGCCGAGAATAATTTACAGGTTTGCTATCCCACCACGCCGGCTCAGTATTTTCATCTGCTCCGCCGTCAGGCAAGGCAGGAAATTGTGCGGCCGCTTATTGTAATGACGCCAAAAAGTCTTTTGCGGCTTCCGGCGGCGAGCTCGACAATGAATGAGTTGACCGATGGCGGTTTTCATCCAGTGATTGATGACGCGAGAATCGAGGACAAATCTGCTGTAAAGCGCATCGTCGTTTGCAGCGGAAAGGTCTTTTACGATCTGGACGCGGGCCGTGAAGAAGCCAATCAAAACCGGACCGCCGTTATCAGGCTCGAGCAGTTTTATCCGTTTCCTGCAAAAAAGCTAAAAGAAGTCTTTACTTCGTTTCCCAATGCGACGCAGCTTTTCTGGACACAGGAAGAGCCGAAAAATATGGGCGGCTGGTTTTTTGCCGAAGATCGATTGCAGCAAATTAAACCCGAAAACGTCGAGTTCCGTTATATCGGAAGGGAGCCGTCTGCTTCGCCGGCAACCGGTTCGTATGCGATCCACGAACTTGAGCAGAAGCAGATAGTTAACGATTCTCTGATTGTGGACACTGATGAAATCTCGGCAGCAAGCGAGCCGGAAGTTTCGGAAAAGCTTGCACCTGCAGGAGCTTAAAGAAGCGGGGGCAGAGCCACCCTCATGATCTGGGGATAGCTCTAATGTTTTTGAAGGTTAAGTTTATGCAAGGTGATTTTCAAAAGCTTTGTAATTAATTACAGTCGGGAAGGGCGCCCTGCCCCCGCTTTTTTAGACTTTTACATTTTGCTAAAGCTGCAAAGCGTGATTTAATTCCGTTTCGCAGCTTTTTTACCAAAAAAGTATTGTATTTTGCATCTTACTGAATGATGCCCTCCCGTTTTCCTATGCGCAAATTTTTGATGATTCCCAAGAGTTTAATAATGCTGTCCTCGATCTGCGCGATTTGTTCGGCGTGCCAGGTACAGGAATTTACTACTCCAACGGCGACCGCTGAGACGAAGACGGCACCCACGCCCGCACGCGACGGCACCATAACGATAGCCGCGGTCGGCGACATAATGCTCGGCTCTACGTCGATTAACGACTCCTTTTTACCGCCTAATGACGGCCGAGATATCCTCAAAGACGTAACCCCGATTCTTGCAGCTGCCGATATCACCTTTGGAAATCTCGAAGGGCCGCTGATAGACGGCGGAACGACCTCGAAATGCCCGCCGCCGGTAAAGCCAGTCGAGCCTGTTGACCCGAAAGAGCCTGTTAAGCCCATACGCTGTTTCGCATTTCGCACACCGACGCGTTATGGCAAGTATCTTAAAGATGCAGGTTTTGATGTCTTGAGTCTCGCGAATAATCATTCTCTTGATTTCGGAGATGACGGACGCGTCAGCACCCGCAAAGTTCTGGACAATCTGGGCATCGCGCATGCTGGAAGCGACAGGGCAAAATACGCCATGACTGTGGTCGAATCAAAAGGCATAAAAATCGCTTTTATCGGCTTTGCACATAATACCGTCGTGCCAAACGTCAACGATCTGACATTTTCCCAGCAGCTTGTGCAGCAAGCGAAAAAGAAGGCGGATATTGTAGTAGTTTCATTTCATGGCGGAGCCGAAGGCGAGAAAGCCCAGAATGTCCCTCGCGTCACGGAGCTTTATGTCGGCGAAAAACGGGGAAATCTGCCGTTATTCGCCAAAACCGTGATAGATGCGGGCGCCGATCTGGTACTCGGACACGGGCCTCATGTGCTCCGCGGAATGGAGGTTTACAAAGAACGCCTTGTTCTTTATTCGATGGGTAATTTTGCAACATACGGAATGTTCAACCTGAAAGGCTCACATGGGCTGACCGCAATATTCGAGATCAAACTTGGTCCAGGCGGAAGATTCCGAAGCGGCAAAATACATGCCGGGAAGCTGCTTGGCCGGGGAATACCGGCATTGGATAGATCAGGTGAAGCCGTGCGAAAACTGCGTTCATTATCGCAGGCTGATTTTGCTGCTACAGCACCGAATATCGCCGAGGATGGAACTATCTCAATAAATTAACCGCCGCTATTTCTTTTCTTTACCTATTTTCGAAATCAGCCTCCCGGCATGATTTCTCGCGATAAGAGGAATTCGTTCATCGTTACTCAGGATCCGTAAAAACTCTGCCATCTGCGCCGAATCGGAAATTTCATTGCGGCGGATCAGCGATTCCAGCGAATCCAAAAGTTTTGGCGATTCCAAAGGCTGATTTTCGCGGGCGACCGAAATATCAAATATCCAAACAAATTGATTAGCGATCTTGCGATATTCATCCATCAATATTTTCGCGTCTCTGTTCTCAGTCCAGTTGAAAGTCGTATTTCGGTCGCGGCCGGCCTTGTTCAAACGAAATTTGATTGTACCCAAGTGAGGAAAATCCTTTTCGTGCTGATAACTTGCGTCGGAATTGAGAAAGTCGAGAGCCGTAAGTGCGGTGTTTATACGCGCGAGCGCGGTTGGTGAAAGCTGAATTGGATCGGTGATCATTTCATCGTTTCCCTTCTTTAGAAAGGAAATTTTCCCCTTTCCTGATTCGTCGTGCTCAATAAAGATCTTGGAAATAAGAAAGTCAGGCCGGGAAAATTCGTAAAAGTATGTTGGGTCGACGGCCCCTAAACTATCAGGAATTGTATTGCGGAATTTATTATCATTCGATTTGTCCGGCATTTCCACGCCTGGACGTTCGTTTTTCTTTAATGGTATTTTATCGGGCAGCGGTTCGGGCTTTATTCCCGCGACCGAAGAAGATGTTTTTTTAACGGGAAGCATGCTTTTCTTCGTTTGGGAAAAGGTGTAAACGGACGTCGATAAAATAAACAGAATAAGGAGCAGCGTTCGCATGAAATTAACGTTTTTTTGCATATGCTATTGGTTTTTTAACCAATTTAATTAGCTTTCGACTTAAGCTTTGATGACGGAACCGGCTTGGAAGTTTATTTCTGAAATGTTTACAGTAATTCTAATCGAACTTTACGGAAACGATCTTCGACACGCCGGCTTCCTGCATCGTTACGCCATAAAGAGCGCGGGCGGCTTCCATTGTACGTTTATTATGTGTTATTACGATAAACTGTGTCTTTTCAGACATTTCAGCTATCTTATTTACGAACCGGCCAACGTTTGCGTCATCGAGCGGCGCATCGACTTCATCCAACAGACAAAACGGCGATGGCCTGTATTTAAATATCGCAAGAACCAGGGCGATAGCGGTCATCGCCTTTTCGCCGCCCGAAAGCAGTAGAATATTCTGAAGACGTTTTCCGGGCGGCTGGGCGGCAATCTCGATTCCCGCTTCGAGAATGTCGTCCGATTCGAGCAAGCTCATTTCGCCGCGGCCGCCGCCAAAAAGCTCCTGGAAAAACTCCGAAAAGTTCGCATTTACCGCTTCGAACGCCTGTTTAAATTTCGCTCTTGATCGTTCTTTTATCTCGCGCAATGCTTCTTCAGCCGAATTTATACTATCAACGATGTCTTGTCTTTGTGATGTGAGAAAATTGAGCCGCTCCTCGGTTTCGCTTAATTCCTCGAGCGCGAGCATATTGATAGCTCCGAAACCATCGAGCGTTTGACGTTGTTTTTCTACCTCGATCCTGGCATTTTCGAGATCGAAACCGGCAGGATTTACTTTGTTTTCAACAAGATCGGCCAGCGGAATGTTCAATTCACGGGTGCATTTTTCATTGAGATTCTTAATCTGCGTAACCGCTTCGGTTTGGCGAATCTCGATCGCTGAGCGTTCGTTCATAGCATCGGCTGATTTTCTGTTCAAAGCGGCAAGATCGAAGCTGGCAGCGTCGGCCGTTTCGCGTGCGATTTTGACGGCTTCGACAGACCGATTCAATTGATCTTGCTCTTTGATCTGATCATCATCGGCCGAAGCGATCTTTCCCGCTATATCCGAGACCGAAACCCGCAATTGTGTTATCTTGCCGTCAATTTCCGAAATTTCAAGATTCAATTGGGCAACACGCGAATCGAGTTCATTCTCCTCATTCTTAACACGTCGCAGCGCGGACTGCACCGATCTTTTACGTTCATCTGAGGTCGCAGCCATGGTTCGCTTCTGATTGAGAACGATGTTCCCGGCATCCGACTCGAATCGGGTCCGGGACAAAATCTGTGAAATTCGTTCGAGATCGACTGACGTGGCCGATCTAAGGTTTTCCGCATTCTCGCCATTCGACTTAGCTTCGGCGATCTTGTGTCGAAGATCGGCATTTTCCGTTTCGATTTGTTTTGTCTCGGCGGCAATAACCTGCCTGTGCCGCTCCGCACGATCGATCTCCTGCAAAATTGATTTTTCCTGCACTTCAAGCCCAAGCAAGTGGCGTTCGACCTTGATAATAAGCGACTGAAGATCGACAGTTTTTTCTTCCAGATCGGCCAGAATTTTTCGATCTGCGTTGAATTTCCGTTCGGAAATTTCAATATTATTTCCAAGTTTTTGCGTGGTTTTTTCCAGTCCCGCGAGTTCACGCTTGAAGGCCAGAAGCGAAGAATTCTTACCTTCACCTGCGGATTTTCCCCGAACAAACAATTTACCGCCGACGCTCAAATCGCCTTCAATGTTAACGATAACTCTGCCATTATTCTTATCAGCCGCAGTAAAATTTTCTACCAATTCGGCGGATAATTCCCGGGGAAACACCAACCGCAAAACATCGAGCAATTCATCCGAAGCACCCAGCATTTGCTCGATCCGGGAATTGTCTTTGGAGACGCGTGGATTTGCCGTGCCGAGTTTTGAGCTTGGAATAATCAGGCTGGCGACGCGTCCGGCGTCATTAGAGCCGACCCAATAATCAACTTTTTTCGCATCGGAAAGCGTTTCTACAAGCACCGTTTGGAGATATAGGCCCAAAAGGCTTTCCACGGCCCGTTCCGCCCGCTCGTCAACGTTCAGAAAGTCAGCCAACAAACCGTTCAGACGAACTCCGATCTTCTTTTGTTCAGCAAACAACTTCTGAACCTGAGGAGTATAAACGGCACGTTTTTCCTCCAACTCCCGAAGCGTTTCGAGCCTGTGTTTTTTTGCCGAAAACTCCTGCTGAAGCAGCTTCAAAGCCTCGTCGGATTGCAGTACAGCTTTACGGGCCTCCCCCGTAACGGAGAGAATCACCTTTTTCTCGGCGTAAAGGCCAGAGAGTTTTTCGTGCTCTGCCTTGAGATCGGCTGTAACTAGCCGGGCTTCGAGATTATGTTCGGCAAAAGCCTCGCCGGCGCGAACGCCTTCGCGGGCAAGGCCATCGGCACGTTCATCGAGCCGTTTCAAATTATGGCCAAGCTGAAGCTGAATCTCAGTAAAACGTTCCGCCGCAGTCGTGTGCTGAAGCAAGGCGGAGCGATGAACGTCAAGCTCGGCCTCAATTTGTTTTAGCTCATCCATTTTGCCGGCGTATTGGTTTTCCGCTTCGCGCAAGCTTGCCTCGGCAGCTCGGGCGTCGGCACTCTCCTTTTCCTCTTCTTTTTTCAGTCGGTTGATCTCCGACCTCGCAAGCTTTATCCTTTGCGTAACGGACTCGAGATCTTTTCGGAGGGCTTCCGAACGATTGTTGAAGTTAACGATCTGCTCGGATTGATATCTATGTTCGCGGTCGGCCCGGTCGCGTTCGAGCGCGTTTTCGGAATGTCTGCGGCGGACATCGGTTAAATTTTCTTCCGCAGATCGAGAGGTCTCCGTCGCTTTACGAAATAATTCCTCTTTATCGGCGACCATTGCAGCAAAGTCTTGTTCGATGGCGACGGCATCCTCAAGCCTAACGCTTAAATCGTCGATCAAATTTGAATAATACCGTCCTTCAGCGGCAAAAAGCTCCCGCGACAGATTTCGGAACTCTTCCTGTAAAGCTATAAACCGCCTGGTCTTACCGGCTTGCCGACGGAGAGAATTTGCTTGTTTGTCGATTTCCGAAACGATGTCGGAAATACGGCCAAGATTTGTCTTTGCGGAATCGAGCCGGGCTTCCGCTGCCCGCTGGCGTGTACGGAATTTAGAAATTCCGGCAGCTTCTTCGATCAGATTTCGCCGGTCGGATGGTTTTGCGGATAATATCTGGCCTATCCGGCCCTGTTCGACGATCGCATAATGGGCACCGGAAAGGCCTGTACCGGCGAAGAGGTCCTGAATATCACGGAGTCGGCAGTTCTTGCCGTTAAGCTGATATTCGCTCTCACCTGAAAGGTAAAGACGACGTGTTACCGACACTGCTTCGCCCGGCGCGAACTCGAGTGCAACGGATCGCGGACGCCAATGGCGCTTGGTTTTGATCGTTCTTTCGACGGTCTGAATGGAACCGACTTGTGCGGCCTGTAACGTTTCGACACCAAATTCTTCAGTATTAAAACCATTTTCGTCAATGCGGAATGCAGAGCGCGAAGTGCGGAATTCCGGATCGGCGGGCTCGATATCTTCAAGATCGACCGCATTCTCATCGAACGCACCCAGAGCTTCGTCGATATCCTCGAGTTCCTCTTCCTGAATATCAAACTCGTCGTCGTCGCGGACCAGATGAAGCACGACCTCCGCCATGCCGCTCGGTTTCCGGTTCCTGGAGCCTTGAAAAACAACATCCTTCATCTCGCCGCCGCGCAGGGATTTTGCCCTCTGCTCGCCGAGAACCCAGGAAATACAGTCGGAAACATTGGATTTGCCGCAACCATTCGGGCCGACGACAGCCGTAATGCCGTTACCCGTGAAAACTATCTCGGTATAATCGGCAAACGATTTAAATCCCGTGATTTCCAAACGTTGGAGTTTGAACATTGTATAGTGCCAGGACAAGGATGCAGCACTATATTTTGTTGTAAACAGGGCGTTAAGTCAAATGCCGTAACGCCGGCTGTGGCGACGAAATCAAACCATTTGGTCGTCCGCCTTTTTCAGGCCTTGTTTCTCGGCTCGTTCGTTGTCGAGCTCGGTGAGGACATCCAACAGGAAGTTTGTATTACTATTGACGACGATGACGACGGGGAATTCATGGTCAGAGGTGGTAAATTCAAAGGTCCCGCTGCTGATCTCGATAACTTCGCGGAAGGCCGAAACACCGTTATGTGCATTGCACTCAGCATCAACGATCTTGCCTTCATTAAACGAGACGTTGGCTAGGTGAAGATCGGATTTTATTACGAGCAGCCCGGTCATTTTCCCGCTCTCGATTACCTGAACGGCGTCAAAAATACTGACATAAGCCAAATTACCCGCAAAAGTTACATCGGTACGAACTTTTTGCGGTGATTTGTCCCGGTTTACGGCAAAATCCGGACGGCGGGCGCGGCGGATCGCTTCAAGTCCCGGAGCGACAGAAACACGTGGGTCAAGAAGCTTTGCTTCTTGCAAACGGTCGTATGCCAGATCGAAATCCTCGCGGTGTATATAAAGACTGACCAAGGCCAAACACTGCTTCGCGGCTTCGTTTAAGTTCTTCTGTTTAATACAGATATCCCGCATCTTTTCGCGCAGCGAAATAGAGCGCGGACTCCTTTCGAGCGAATCGCGAAGCAGCGAAAAAGCCTTTTCGGGCGAGCTGTATTTGATGAAAAGATCGGCATCGAGCAGGACGGATTCAATAGAAACTTCCGAAACCGGGATGCCAGGGCTTTCTAAAACCTGATTCATAGATGATGCTGAACAACAATGTTCAACAATTTAAGTTATCATATTTATACAGGTTTAGTCATCAAGAATTTTACAAGTCCGCGAATAATCGCGCTAAAAATCGAATCTGAGTCCAATCCGAATGGCCCGTGCACGCAGCGTGCGCGTCGGAATCAAAAAGTCCTGATTCACCGCGTTCGGTGTCAGATCGATAAATTCCGAACCGAAAGTAAATATTCTGGAATTAAAAATATTGTCGAATTCAATGTTCGGACGCAGACGGAACCGAGCGTCCCGGCCTTTGCCAAAGCGAATTTCGCGGCTGACGTTCAAATCAAATAGAAATAAAATCGGGCCTTTGCCGGAATTACGCTGCAAATTGCCCGCTCGTCCGATCGGTGCAAACGAAAGTTGATCGACCAAAGCTTGTGGATATGGATCGCCCGGCTCACGGTATCGAATATCGTCGAGATTACCCGTAAAATTCGGGCGGTCATTGCTATTATCGTCCAGATTGCGGTCGACGCCGCCGTTGCCGAGATTAAACGGGTTGCTTGAGCCGAGCCGAAGGATTGGCGAAAAATTTAATCCAAGCAGATATTTAGGCATCTCGAACGTACCCGAAAGAGCAAAGCGATGGCGTCGGTCTTGAACACTGCGCGAGCGCTCGGCTGAGAAGTCGCTAAACGACTGTGGATTTGTCGTATTGTTAAGCCCGTCGTCGATTAGCTTCGAAAGAGTGTAAACTGCGCGAAACGACGCGCCGCCGCCGAAGGCGAGGCTCCTAAACCGCCGCCTTAGTTCCACGGTCAAGCCGTTGTACAAACTGCTGCCGATCGAAGCAACCTGATCAATATTGTCGCTAATACCGTTGTTAAGCCTCCGTCCAACCTGCGCCAACAACTGTGCACGAGCAATTCCGACAGGTGCGCCTGCAGCAGTCGAGGTATTACGGTTAGCTAGATTGACAATCTGCACGCTACCGCTCGTCGTAACACCGGAAGTAGTATCCCCAGCATCCCCATTCACGAAACGGATTGCAGGATTGGTATTGCCGCGGACGAGATAGTCGTTGTAATCAACGAAGCCCTCGGGAAGTCTGAACGAATTTGCATTGAATTCTCGGAATAACCGAATCGTTTTGTTATACGTATAGTTTGACTCGAAGACAAACCCGCTGCCGATTTCTCGTTCCAAGCCGACGTTAAACTGATAGCTTTCGGGAATCTTCAGAGTGGGATCGAGCTGTCGTAAACTGTTTGAGGCATTTGTAAAGCCAGTTTGTCCGGCGGGCAATGTTGATTCGATCTGACGAATTTCTTCTAACGTCGGCACGTTGGGGAATGTAATCGCTCGTAAGACCCTGCACCTTGCCGTCGAGAAATCAGATGTCGTGGAAACATAACAGTTATCGGCATTAAAGGCGGAAGGACCGCTTAGTGTTGCCGAGCTCGTATTATAATTCAATCGTGATTCAGTCAGAGTCGAATCGTCGAATGTGCGTAGTAGAACTCGGTTATAAAAAATACCGCCGCCGACTCGAATCACGCCCTTGCCATCTCTAAAAGGCGCATAAGCAATCGCCGCTCGCGGACCAAAATTATTGTTGTCTTTTAATATTGTTTCCCTTTCGTATCGCAGGCCGAGGCTAATGGTTAAGTTTGACCTGGTTTTCCATTCGTCCTGCAAGAAGAAACCCGAATACGTATTCGATTGGTCTGCAGTCCGGCCGAAGTTGAAACGGTACTGGGAAATGCGATTGTCAAGAAATCCCCTTACATTTGCGAAATTGAATGTTCCGGTAGCGTCGCTCAGATCTGAAAATGCGGATTTGATGTTCTGTACGTCCGCACCGATCTTGAGCGTATGCGCCCCTGCAATGATATTCAAGGTTTCTTGAAACTGGTAACGCGTTTCCTTGCGGCTATCCGGGAAATTGTTCGCGAGGAACGTGGAGTTTCCGGCAGTTAATGTTCCGTTTCGGCGGTCTCCTGCAGGAATAGCCAAACTATCGTTCAGGCTTATCAGTACAACCGGATCAGTTATATTATTCGACGCAAAACTCGGTTCGAAAATGGAATATTGGAAGCGAAATTGATTGACCACTTTTGAAGTGAAAACGTAATTGTCAGTAAATTTTATAGCTCTCGTCTTTCGCGTTGGCCCTAAAATCGCCTCCTCCAGCCGGTTGGTGGCGGCTCTGAATTGGCGTGTGCTGCGATTTTTACCGATTTCAAAATTGACGGTTATATTGTGAGCGCCGGCAAAGGCATGATCGATTCGCTGAGTAAAAAAATTTTTGGTCGAAGGCGTGTCAACCGTCTGAACGAAAGGTGCAACCAAGGCCGGTGTAAAAGCCGGATTTGGAAAGTTGCGGATGTCTTCCAAACGCTCCGCCCCGCCTGTTGACACGGGCAAAGCGAGGTTCGCATTTTGTCCGATGGGAACGATTGTGTCAATTCGAGTCGTGTCAAAAAGTTTATCGTATTCATAGGCCGAAAAGAAAAAGGTTTTGTCCTTGAAGTAACCAAGCGGAACCGGACCGCTAAAGGTAAAACTCGGGTTGTAATCGGTGAACGGAAGCTTTTCTAAGCCCCGTCGATTATTGTTGTAAGTATTTGCGTTAAAATCGCTGTTTCGGTAAGACATATAGGCCCGTCCGCGAAACTTTTTGGAACCCGCTCGTGTGCGTATATTGACACGCCCGCCTGAAGCGCGGCCGTACTCCGATGAAAATTGGTTGGTGATGACCTGCACCTCGGCGATGGCGTCAATCGAAGGCTGAAAACGCTCTTGTGCCAGCCGGTCGTCGTTGTTGTCAAGCCCGTCAATTGTGATGTTATTAGAAAAAGCCGCGCCGCCGCTCAGAGAAAAAATTCCGCTTTCGAGCGGTGTTGAGCGCGGATCGTTATTCGTGTTCGTACCGAAAGC
>JACDAY010000070.1 GCA_013695195.1 Blastocatellia bacterium
TATTTTATTGACATCCTGAATATTCTCGATTACCATTGCCTCACTTGAGGACTAATTCTGCTGCTGTTCTCAAGCCCGGATAAATAAAAATCCAGCCACAAAAGACTTCGAGAATACTATCCAAAATGTTAAAATAGTATTACGTAAACATCGTGTCTTCAATATCGGCACGAGGAGAGGCAAACAAAAAATGAGTATTGTTCGTGAGCATTCCAAATCTGTCGAATTTGCCAAAAAAAACGCGCCCGGCCTTGGAAACGGGTCCGGTACCACCGCGGGTTTCGAGATCAAACCTCTCGGGATGAATGCCGAAAAGGTGGTCAGCAAGCGATATTCGTTAAAAGGCGAAAACGGGGAACAACTTGAAACTTGGGCCGATATAGTGCGGCGCGTCGTCGGCCACGTCTCAACGGCCGAAACCGATCCGCGAAAACAGAATTCATTTTATAACGACATGACCGCTGTAATGTTTGCCCGCGAATTTGTGCCGAATACGCCCTGCCTCGTAAATGCCGGCAAACCGAAAGGCCAACTTGCGGCTTGCTTCGTGCTTAACGTTCCCGATTCGATAGAAGGAATTATGGAGCACGCTCAAAATGTCGCGATCATCCATCAGACGGGCGGCGGAACCGGAATGACTTACGAATTTTTGCGGCCGGCCGGGTCGATGGTAAATTCCACCCGCGGCGTTGCATCCGGGCCGGTCAGTTTTATGAACATCGTCAATCAGACGACGGAGGTCGTAAAACAAGGCGGCGTCCGTCGCGGCGCAAATATGGGAATCTTGAGCGTCAAACATCCCGACATTCTGCGTTTTATTCACGCCAAGAACGATCAGAGCAGCCTGACGAATTTCAACATCTCCGTGACCGTTACCGACGCGTTTATGGAAGCTGTCGATCGCGGCGTCTGGTTTCAAACGGAGTTCAAGGACGAGCCGTGGACGCAGGCGGTTTTCGATCCCGTTACCGGTACGGATTACGTTGTTTACCGCCGTCCCGACGGCTCGACCGCTGCGTTTGCCGACAAGCTTGCATTTGAAACAGCGGATATTTCCGACTGCACTGTCGAAGAGGCTCCGATACCCGGAATGGTCTTCGCCCCGGACATCTGGAACCGCATCATCGCCTCCGCGCACAAATACGCCGAGCCCGGCATTATCTTTATCGACGAGGTGAACCGGCATAATCACATGATGTCGTCGATGGGGCCGATCTACGCCTGTAATCCATGCGGTGAACAGCAGCTTCACTTTAATAACTCCTGTAATCTCGGCTCGATCGATGTTGCAAAATTTTATAAAAAAATGGGTGACGGCACGAATGTCGATGAATGTATCGACTGGGAAAGGCTTGCAAATGTTACGCATTTATGCACCCGGTTTTTGGACAATGTGGTGGATGCAGGCCATTTTCCTCTTTTGGAAATAGACGACGTCGTTAAACGGACGCGGCCTGTCGGTCTGGGAATAATGGGATTTGCCGATCTTTGTCTGCGGTTGGAGATTGTTTATGGAGAAGAAGCTTCGCTGAAATTGATCGAGCGTGTAATGGGATTTGTCCGCCAAGAGGCTTGGATGGCCTCGCTAAAACTCGGAGCGGAAAAAGGTGTATTTCCCGAACTGGAACCGAACCGCGAAGCCTATTCAAAGTTTATTTACGACGAGATCGGCATTCCGCGCGATATTCCGTTGACGCCGCGAAATTACGAAGTTACTACGATTGCGCCGACTGGAACTATTTCGCTCGTTGCCGAAACTTCTTCGGGTATCGAGCCTAATTTTTCCTGGGCATACGTCCGGCAGGACACGCTTGGGACACGCACTTACGTCCATTCCCTCGCGGCGGAAGCTCTTGGATTGGACGTCGATCAGACTAACGAAGAATCTATCAAAACCGCTGCGCAATTTGTCGTCGATCACGAAGATGAACTGCCGCCGCATTTTATCTCTGCAATGAAAATCAAATCACTGCAGCATGTCAAAGTACTCGCCGCCGCACAAAAGCACGTCGATAATTCGATCTCAAAGACCTGCAACGGCGCGAAAGACGACACGTTGGAATCCGTTGACGAGCTTTACCATCTGGCGCGAAAGCTCGGCTGCAAAGCCGTCAGCTATTACCGTGACGGCAGCCGCGAAGGCCAGGTTTTGAATTCGATGAAAGCCTCCGGAACGCGGACGCCCTCGTCCGCAATGAGTGCAAAGCACGAACAATCAGACGTCGCCCAAGCCATCTCGCAGGCCGGGAGCCCGCGTTCCGACGAAAAAGGTACCCGCGTCGAGCGCCCGCGCGAGCTTCAGGGCTCCACATGGCAGATACCGTTTGAAAATCAAAATCTTTATGTAACCGTCAATCACGACGGAAATCGCATTCTCGAGGTCTTTGTTACCGGGCCTATCAGCGCCGG
>JACDAY010000356.1 GCA_013695195.1 Blastocatellia bacterium
CGAGATAAGCTGACCGCTCTGAGTCGAATCAAAATACGAGATCGGCAGCCGCTCGATGTGCTTCTGCACGCGCATCCGCATATTTGTTATTGCAAGTTGCGCGGCGACACCAAGGATTTGCGATAACGCAAACGATGTAACGGCCTGTATCAAAGTCGAAATTCCAATGGCCAGCGCGATCCATTTAATGATCTCGTAACGGCCCTTCGTAAAAACCTCGTCACCAATATATTTTGTCGAAGCCGGCAAAACCATCCCCGCCAGCCGTGAAACCAGCATCAGAACGCTCCCGACAGCCAACCGCCAGCGGGCGTTCCAAATGATCTTCCGTGCTTCCGCCCACGCGCTTTTATAATCTACTTTCTTTTTCTTTTTTTCTTCTTTGGCCATATTTCGCTTAAGTCTGATTTGCAATAGCCGACATGTCAAATAAGAAAGAGCTGCGATAATTCGCAACTCTTTCTTAAAATTCAGCCTCTGGACTTAACAGTTCGATTCAACTGACTTTGCTTAGAATGAACAGGTTTCCGGATTGACCGCATCGAGACGAAATAGCCCGCCCGGCGGAACATCAAAATAAGTTGCCGCAAGAACCAGATCCACACTGCCTTCATTTCGCGCGATATGCGCGTGTCCCTGTCCGCTGTCGATGAAAGCCTGACCTGCGGTATAAGTACGGACCGTGCAAGTCGGATCGTCGGCGTCATAAAATGACATTGTACCGGACTCGATCAGAACCACCACCGGGCCTGGGTGACTGTGCCAACCTGTGCTGCCCACAATTCCATTATTGGTTACCGCGGGTTTAATAGTTATCTTATGCATCACGGTCTCAGCCGCGTCGGGAACGTGGATTATTTGCTTGCTGCCGTCCTGTATCTTGAATTTGATATCCGTCGGGTTGACGAAACTTGCCCTCGTTGGCGAAGTTGCGGAAACGCCTGTGCCCGGTGTCAGAAGTACGGCCCCCGTTGCGGTAGTGACTGCGGCCGCTACGAGAAAAAATGCCAGTTTATGTGCTGACAAAGTCGATCTAAAAAGCGATTTATTCATATTTCCTCCAAGTTTAGTGTTTTAACTGCGGATCGCTGATATCGCCCGCGGCGAAATCTCCTATTGCTTGTTCTCCTTAATTAGATGGAAGAAATTTTTCTCCCTACTAACTAGCGCGACATTTTTTAATTTAGAGGTCAAAATATTTAAAAGTATCGACTTTTCGGCGGAATGGGCATACTCTTGAGACATAAGCGAATATTCTCAAGCGAGATGTTGTAAGATGGCTGAAAAGGAGCATTCCGTCACCGACATAACCAAACAATTACAAAATTGGAGCGAAAATCGAGATACCGAAGCCGACAACGCGCTTATGAGCCTGGTTTATGACGAACTGCACCGTCAGGCCCACCGTCATCTGCAAAAGGAACGAAGCGGACACACGCTTCAAACGACAGCAATTGTCCACGAGGCGTATCTAAAACTCTTCAACCAAAAATCAGTCTCGTGGGAAAGCCGCTCGCACTTTTTCGGAGTTGCCGCCACGATCATGCGGCGAATTTTGATCGATTACGCCAAAGCCAAACATCGGTTGCGGCGTGGCGGCGCCCAAAGCGACTTGCCGCTTGAAAATGCTTTGACGATTAGTGTCAGCGAAACCGATTTCGATTTGCTCGAGTTGGATGAAGCACTGGATCGGCTTGCAAAAAAAGAAGAATATCTGGCAAGGGTGGTAGAACTTAGATTTTTTAGTGGTCTGGACGTGACCGAAACGGCTCAGGTTTTAGGCGTTTCCGAATCGACGGTTAAACGTGATTGGGCAATGGCAAAGGCTTGGCTGCGCCGTGAGCTCACGAGATAAAAAGATGCCTGATAAAAGCTGGCAAAAGATCAGAGAGATTTTTGACGTCACCCTTCGGCAAAAGCCCGACGAGCGTCAAAAGTTTCTCACTGAAACTTGTGGCGAAGACAAAGTCTTGCTCTCGGAAGTCCAATCGCTTCTTGCTTCGCTCGACAGCGCCGAAAGTTTTATGGAAACGCCTGCCGTCGCCAAAGTTGCAGACGTGATTGAAATTGAAACAAAAAAACTCGAAGCGGGAAAATGCTTCTGGCATTACGAAATTGTCGAACAAATCGGCACGGGTGGCATGGGCGAAGTC
>JACDAY010000100.1 GCA_013695195.1 Blastocatellia bacterium
TCAACCCGACGAGAATAAGCGTCGCCGCCCAAGCCATTGCATGCTCCACCTCGAACGGGCCGGTCGCATAATTGTATATCTGCACGGTCAAAGACGACATCGGCTGATCGTAAAAGAAATTATAGAATCGGCTGTTCAATGCCGTGAAGAGAAGCGGCGCGGTTTCACCTGTAATTCGGGCGATCGCGAGCATCGCGCCCGTTGCGATACCTGAAGCGGCAGCCGGTAGTACTATATTCCACGATACACGCCATTGCGGAGCGCCGAGTGCCAAAGCTCCTTCGCGCATAGAGTTCGGAACAAGCTTGATCATTTCTTCGGTCGTACGCGCAACGATCGGCAGCATTATTACAGATAACGCGAGGCCGCCAGCCAGCCCCGACTGCCTGCCCATCGGCACAACCACAAGCGTGTAGATAAAGATGCCGATAATAATCGACGGAATGCCTATCAACGTATCCGCCACGAAACGAACCGTATTACCGAACCAATTTTTTCCGTACTCGGCAAGATAGACACCCGCTGCAATACCGACCGGCAACCCCAGAACGACAGCTAATGCGGTCATCATGGCCGAGCCAACAATCGCGTTCCCGATGCCGCCGCCTTCGCCGACAGGCATCGGGGTATCGATCAAAAACTGGAAACTTAGCGACGAAACTCCCTGCACTGCGACATAAAAAATTATTATCAGCAAAACCGAGGTAGCCAAAACGGCGCACGCCGCCGTCAGCGTGGTCATCACGCTATTGAGCATCCTTCTGTTGCGATGTACCGATGTACCAGTATTCGACATTAAATTAGCAGTTCTGAGTTCACGCTTCAGCGTGTCTTTCCGCAAGCTGACAAGCTAAAGCTTGAACTCAAAACATTCACGCAGTCCTGCTATTGCCCCTCGTTACACTCAATATCAGGAGTTTTGCCAAAGCATTTACGACAAACGTAACCAAAAACAGAACCAAACCGATCTCTATCAATGCGCTCAAATAAATCCGGTCCGTTGCCTCGGCAAAATTGGCCGCGAGCAGCGACGCTATTGTATTTGCCGGCTCAAAAAGGGAAGTGGAGATTTGCGGCGAGTTTCCGATCACCATCGTAACCGCCATTGTTTCACCGATAGCCCGGCCCAGGCCTAGAACGACGGCTCCCGCGATTCCCGACGCCGCATTGCCCAGCACAATCGTGGTCGTTTCCCAATTTGTTGCCCCAAGAGCAAGGGCCGCTTCCCGCTGTGTTGACGGTACGGCTTCCAGAACATCGCGCACAACCGCCGTGATTATCGGCATTATCATTATTGCCAAAATGATCCCTGCGGTTAGCATCCCGATCCCGGTCAGACGCCCCTGAAAAAATGGAAGCCAGCCCAAATAGTCCTGCAGAAAAACGCCGAGGTGGTTTCTTATAAAAGGCGCGAGCACGAAAATGCCCCACAAACCGTAAACCACGGAAGGTATGGCCGCGAGCAGCTCAATCATAAACGCGATCGGGCGGGCTATTTTTTGAGGGGCTTGTTCGACCAGAAAAATAGCGATTCCAAGCGATACGGGAACGGCGAGCACCAAAGCTATGAGAGATGAAACAAGTGTACCGTAAATAAAAGGAAGTGCTCCAAACTCCTCCTGTGCGGGCCTCCATTCACTGCCGATCAGAAACCCGAATCCGAATCTCTCAAGAGTCGGGATGGAATTCTGGACCATCATATAAAAGATCGCAGCCACGATCAGCAATATGCTCGCGGCTGCGATTAATAATATGGTGCGAAATATTTTATCGCCGACGGCGCCCGTTTGTGCCAGGATTCTTCTCCAGTTTTTTTTCTAATTTCTCGCACTAAAGCAATCAGTAATTAGCGGTTAGCAATAAGCAGTCAGCAGGCTTCCCGCCGACTGTTAGCATTTCGCCCTTGCTTGTGCGGGCTTTGCACTGCCGCCTGCCAACTGCCGCTGCCTACTGCCTCAGAGGCTTGCCGCCGCTGGCCATTGAATTGATCTTTCCTTCGACTCTTTTTCTAACATCGGCCGGCAGACGCGAATAGTGAAGCTCTTCGACGTATTTTTCACCATCGTGGATCGCCCACCATAAAAAGTCCGCCAGAGCTTTTCCCTTGACAGTATCAGGCTGCTCTTTATAAACCAGAATATAAGTATAGCTTGAGATCGGATAAACGCCGGTGCCGTCGGCATTTGTGATTTGCGTGCGCAAATCGTCAGACATTTGAGCAACGGAAGCAGCCGCTGCGGCCGAAACACTTTCAAGCGAGGCTTCCACGAATTCACCGGCCTTGTTTTTGATCTGTGCCGCCGGCAGATTGTTCTCTTTTGCAAAGGTCAACTCTACGTAGCCAATGGAATTAGGCGTTTGCTTGACCTGTCCCATTACGCCGTCGTTCCCTTTTGCACCGACGCCAACACCGGTAACCCAACTCGGCTGCTTATTCATTCCGACTTTTTCCATCCATTCCGGAACCGTCTTCGAAAGAAAATCGGTGAAAACGGCTGAGGTTCCGCTGGAATCAGCGCGATAAACCGGAAGAATTTCTGCATCAGGTAAATTCAGTGTAGGATTGTCCGTTTTTAAACGTTGATCGTTCCATTTCCTGATACTGCCGAGATAAATATCGGAAATCGTCTGGGCAGACAACTTTAGTGGTTCTTTCACGCCTTCGAGGTTGTAGGTAAGCACCACGGCGCCGAGCACGGTCGGTATATGCAGGATGTCGCCGCCGGCGTTTTTCAGATCTTCGTCGCTCATCGGATCGTCCGACGCGCCAAAATCCGCCGTTTTGGCTAAAAGAGCCTTTTGACCGGCTCCGGAACCGGTAGCCTGATAATCTATTCTTATATTCGGATTGATCTTTCCGAACTCGTTGACCCATTTTTCATAGATCGGCTTCGGAAAACTCGCTCCCGAACCCTGCAAACGCATTGTGCCACCTGAATTCGAGCCGCTATTGCCGCCTTGCCCAAGTTTCTCGCCGCTGCATGCCAGGCCAAATGCAACTATAGAGGCCAATCCTATACTGATAAACTTCCCTAAATTAGTTTTTTTTAACATCAAATCTCCCGGAATTATTAAATTGCTTTCTAAATCTAATTATGTGAAACTCAACAAAATAATATACTAAACCGTCATCAGATATTATAAATTTCGTCTGATTATACTTAAAAGAAAAGGGTTAACGGATTAAATTATACTTAATTTTAACTATGGGTTAAGTTTTGCAGACAAATATTTAACAATACGTTAACATCTAAGTAACATTGTATTCATAGTATGGAAAGGTTCGGTTACGATTTCAGGACTGGGCAAATGTATATGGATCTGATTGACGATTTGGGAACGGATTTGGCATTGGCTTTTTTGGTCGAGAGAAAACATCGCCAAAAAATCGATTCGGAGGACATTCCGGGGTTAATCAATCGTATCAAGGCGTCTTTGCAAATCGTATCTCACAAGCAAAATTCGAGGCTGGATGCTACCCGCACCGGCCAAAATACTAAGACTTTCTCGCACTAAGCTCCTGCCGCATTCCTCAACCAAGGCTTCAAAACATCTTTGATATTCAAGCAAACTGTAAATCCCCATTTATTCATCAAAACCACGCCGGTTGCTATAATTGGCCAAAAGAATAGCTGATTTGAATTTATTGAAGAAACCTAATGAGAATAATAAAAAACCATAATAGAAACAAGAGTTTGATGGCGTTGGCGATGATCTGGACAATGTCCTTTTTGCCGCTTATAGTGCCGGCGCAGACACGCGTCAACATGCCGAAGAACAAATATAAGGTACAAGACGATGTAAGAGTCGGCCGCGAAGCGGCTGCCCAGGTTGCGAGACAATTTCCTTTACTGAATGACGGGCCGGCCGACCAATATATTGACCGTATTGGATCACGGCTTGTTGCGGCGATTCCTTCGCAATTTCAACAGCCGGCATTCGATTATCGTTTTGAGGTCGTGAACGCGCGGGATATCAATGCATTCGCACTGCCTGGCGGCCCGATGTACGTTAATCGCGGCATGATTGAGGCGGCGCGAAACGAAGGCGAAATAGCCGGCGTAATGGCACATGAAATCAGTCATATAGCGCTGCGGCATGCTACCGCTCAGCAAACGAAAGTCAGTAATCCCCTGAATCAAATACTTGGCATCGGCGCCATTCTCGGCGGTGCGGTTCTGGGCGGGCAAACCGGAGCCCAGCTTGGGCAGATTTTCGCTCAGGGATACTTTACTCGCTACAGCCGCGATTATGAAACTCAGGCAGATGTTCTCGGCTCGCAGATTATGGCCGAGGCCGGTTACGATCCGCGCGATCTGGCGAATATGTTCCGGACGATCGAGCAGCAGAGCGGCGGCGGGCGCGGCCCAGAATTTCTCAGCAGCCACCCGAATCCTGGCAACCGTTATGAAAATATCAACCGTGAAGCAGACCTGCTTCGCGTTACGTCGAATACAATAAAAATTACCCCTGAATTCCGGCGGGTTCAGGAAAGGCTGAACAGCCTGCCCCGGGCACGCTCGATGGCTGAAATCGCACGCGATTACAGAGGCGGACAGGGACAGGAGCAAAGCCCGACATATGGCGGCGGCAGATATTCCAGCAGAGTGGCGCTCCCTTCCGCTCGAACCCGTGTTTATACCGATGGCAGTTCGATACGGCTGAGCGTGCCGGATAATTGGCGCGAATTTGCGGGACAGGGAACGCTGACTTTCGCTCCCGAAGGCGCTTACGGCGATCAGGGAATAACGCACGGTGCAATGATCGGAATTCATCGGTCGAACAGCGGAAATGCACTACAGGCGTCGGAAAATTACGTCAACGGAATTCTGCAAAGTAATCCATATTTAAGACAGCAAAGCCGGTTTTCGAATGCCTCGGTTGCGGGACGGCAAGGTTATGCCATAGTTCTAACAGGCCGCTCGCCGGTTACAGGTAGAAACGAAGTTGTGGCGGTTTTCACGGCGCCGATGCAAAACGGCAGTCTGCTTTATATCAATGCAGTTGCACCGGAAGAAGAATCATATAGATATAATCCTGCATTTCGAAATATAATTAATTCGATTCGGATAAATGGATAAATGGATAAATTGTAACGCCGGCATCCTGCCGGTTTTACTTTTTCGATGGAACAATAATAAGCAAAAACCCTGCGGCAGCCACCGAAATCGCCGCGCTCGCCAGAAAGGCTGTTGATGCTCCGAATTGGCTCCATAAAAGCCCGAAAAGCAGCGAGGCCGGAAATACCGTAATGCCATACGCCAGGTTGTAAAAGCCGTAAGCTGTTCCACGTTTTTCGTCTTCTACCATATCCGCAACGAATGCCTTTTCCACTCCTTCCGTTAGACCGAAATATGTTCCATAGATAATAAACAAAGCCCACGCCTGCCAGGGTGAATTCACGAACGCAAATCCGGCATAAACAAACGCGTAAACGATCCAGCCCGCAATGATAAGCTTTTTTCTGCCTATCTTGTCCGACAGATCGCCTCCGATAAGCGAGCTGAAAACCTTGCTGAGATGCAAAACCATCCACAATAGCGGTAAAACCGCAGGTGCGATTCCTGCCTGTTCGGCACGCAGGAGAAGAAATGCATCCGTGGAATTGGAGAGTGTGAATAGCGCGATTACAACGAGAAAGCGTTTGAAATTACCATCAAATTCCCTGATCGAGAATTTTATCGGAATTGTGTCGATCTCTTTTACGGGCTTAGTTTCCTCGGTAACAAAAAAAATGATCACGAATAGTCCGAGCGCAACCGGTATTGAGGCAACGAGAAAAACCTGTTGATAGTCCCGGGCGACGGGCGATTCTGGATCGGCGGCGATAAAAGATAAAAGAACGAAAGCAATTAGCGGCCCGATGACCGCACCTAGATGATCGGCCGCGCGGTTAAAGCCGAATGCCAGGCCGCGTTTTTCTCTCGGCACGCTCGCCGCAAGCAGTGCGTCGCGCGGCGCTCCGCGGATTCCTTTGCCGACGCGGTCCGTCATCCGCACGACCAGCACCTGCTGCCATGTCGATACAAAAGCAAGCAGCGGGCGAACAATTGCCGCGAGCGAATAACCCAAAAATACGGGCAGTTTGCGCCTGTGGAATTTATCGCTGAGATAACCGGAAAAGAGTTTTAGAATACTCGCTACCGATTCCGAAAAGCCTTCGATCAGTCCGATAAAAAAAGGGGACGCTCCCAGTGTCAGGATAAGAAAAACCGGAAGGAGAGGATAAATTATCTCGCTTGATGTGTCGTTAAGAAGGCTGACGAGGCTCAGCGCAAGGACATTCGGTGGAAGCCCTCGATATCGCCGCCAAAATCGGAGCTTCGTTTTTTTTGGCTGATCCATTTAAAAGCAAAACAGGCTGCCCTAGCCTGTTCATTTCGTTAGACTATAAATTAAATCACGGCACTAACAGTCTGTTGTGATATCGTCTTTTTAACGGCTGCGCTGCGTGGGAGGCTTCTGCTTCTGTGTGCCGCCGCCGCTAAAATACCAAAGCGAAAAGCTGCCAACGACGGCTATGACCAGGATAAATGCCACTACAGTCATTCTAAAAGCCATTTTAACCGTCTTTTTTAACGCTTTATAAGCGACGTAAGCTGCAGCGGTGAAAACGAGGAAAAAGGCAATCGCGACGATAGCGCCGACTGTGCGGCCGCTCGGCGCCGTTTGCAGGAAAAATGATAAAACTCTCATAAATTCTCCTTTTCCTTTAACGCCTTCTCGATCGCGTCAATTTCTTCATCGGTCATGGAAGATGTTTCCGACGGTAAATTATATTCTTCATCTGCCCACGCGCCAAAATCCAAAAGCTGGCACCGCTCCGAGCAGAAAGGGCGAAATTCATTGCCGTTATACTCGGCCTCTTTCCCGCATTTAGGACACTTAACAACTGGCATAATAGATCTTGTAAGCCTCAGATTACCATAGATTATCCGTTGTGAAAAAGGTTTGATCTTCGGAATTATTGTTTGAATAATGAGTGAAATGGTGCAAAAATATGAAACATCGGTTCGTCCTTTTTGCATCAAACCGAACATTAGGGCATTTTGAAACGTATCTAAAAAGAGAATTTACACAGAAGGAATAAAAGACGATGAACGATTACAAAGACCGTTTCGGAAAATGGCAGCGTGAGGCCAAGGATAAATTTGAGGAGCTCGATAAACAGCTCGGCCTAAAAGACAAGATCGAGGAAGGTGCCCGTGCCGTTGTCGAAACGGCGCAGAAAAGTGCTGAAAGAATAAAAGCGGAAGCCGAAAAGAGCGAAGCCGGAAAACAGGCCATGAAGGCCGCTCGCGAAACAATCAAAACCGCCGGAACCAGCGCCAAAAAGGCATGGAACGCAAGCGAGCCCGTACGTGATGCCGCAGAAGATGCGGGTGAAAGAGCTGGTGATGTTGTAAACGCCGCAGGAAAAGCCGCCAGTGAAGTTTTTAGCGTGGCGAGTCAAAAAGCGGGCGAAATATTTGCCGAAGCACGCGATACCGTAGGCAGGAACGCGAATCGTGTTTCGAAAGTCTTTAATTTCGGGGCCGGTTGGACGCGAACCATCGATTCGGCAGTAAAATCTGTTTCAAAAGCTTCAGACTGGATCCAGGATAATCCCGTTCAGGCGGCAACAACCGGAGCTTCTATGGCAATCGGTGCAGGCCTGGGAGTGGTTTTTACGGGGATCAGCTCACATTGGCTTTTCAATTCCGCGCTTCCGGCGTGGTCGGTAAAAAAAATCAGCGAGCAATTTAACGGCTATTTGAAAAACCGGGAAGAGCTTATCGAAAAAGGCGAATTGAGCGAAGCCGAAACCGAACGCGTCAGATTCGAGCGTGATCTCGCAAAACGCATCGGCGCACCTCTTTTGGGCGCTTTTTCCTTCGCTTCCGGCGCCGTAATGATGACCAATATCGTAAACCCTAAAACGGTCACGGGAGCACCCATAGATTGGATCCTCGGCGGAAATCCGCTGCTCGAAGGCGTCTGGTTTTTCGGTAACGGCATGGTCTGCTTTAAGACGAGTTATGACTTTTTTATGATCGCCCTCGACGGACAGGAAGACGTGCAGAAAATGGTGAAAGAGATCAAGGGATTGCTGCCGCAAATGAGCGAAAATTAATATATGGCCGCTTTTCAACCAAAAATGGTATATACGCTTGACGAATATTTCGAGCTTGAAAAGAGCACGAATGAGAAGTTCGAGTTCTGGGACGGCAATGTCTGGTCGATGGCTGGTGCGAGTTATGCTCACAACATAATTGTCAGAAACCTTAACACCGAAGTCGATTTGCAGCTTCGCGAAAAAGGCTGTCACTCTTTCCCGACCGATATGCGTATAAAAGTGCCGGAATATCCGCCGTATCGCTATCCCGATCTGACGGCACTTTGCGGCGATCCTGAAATAGAGAAGATCGGCGGAATTGACATGCTTTTAAATCCGCAAGTGATTATTGAGGTTTTGTCCGATTCGACGGAGGCTTTCGATCGCGGCGATAAGTTCAGTTATTACAAGTCGATCGGGAGTTTCTCCGAATATATACTTGTCGCCCAGCATCGACTGCATGTTACTCAATTCGTGAAACATGGCGACGGGTTTTGGATGAATTTGGAATTCAACGATTTGCAGGACACTGTCGAGCTCAAGTCGGTTCCCTGCAGATTGCCGCTGTCGGATATTTTTCGCGGCGTTTCGTTCCCTGAGCCTATGATATCCGGATCGGAAACGGCACGAAACACAGAATAAATATCACAAAAGTTAAAAAAGTGATCGCCTTCCGTTTTGCATCAAGAGGGCGTTTGTCATAAGGCTCGGGATGCCGGATCCGCATCATTACTCCGAGGAGGATGGCGATCAAAAATCCGCTCGGGCTGTTGAAGTATATCCAGCCTAGAACTGACAGAGCCGCCATAATTACAAACGCGATAATTCCCGTCAGGCGGTGAACCATCCCGCCGAACACCGAATAAATAGCATGTCCGCCATCAAGCTGTCCCGACGGGATTAAGTTTAGAGCCGTAACGAGAAGGCCGACCCAGGCCGCGAAATAGAATGCGTTCCCGATTCCGAAATTCAGATCCATACCTAATAACCAGGCAATTATCTCCATTAAAAGCGGATCGGCAAAAACTATTCCGCCTGAACTTGCCATCTGCTCAGACGTGGCCGTCTGCATCGTAGCAATGCCGATAACCGCAATCGGGATCAAAGCAATAAATCCCGCTATCGGTCCGGCGACGCCGATATCGAAAACCGCCTTTCTAGACGGCATCGGCGACATAATTTTTATGAACGCTCCGAAGGTTCCGGCCGGCCCGATCATCGGCGGCGTAGGGATGAAATAAGGCAGCGTGGCGTCAACACCATAAATTCGGCACGCGATATAGTGTCCCATTTCGTGCGAGATAAGGATAAATAGGAGTGAAAGCGAGAAACTTAGGCCATACGTCAGGTATTCGACATTTGTGAAAAGCAGATAAACCGCATTTGCAATAAGGGCAAGATAACGCTCGGGCAAACTTTCAATAAATTGAAAGATCTCAGGCCACGTTTGCGGATCGCCTTCCGGCAGAGTTCCGATCAACCCAAACGGATAAAGCACTCCGGCGATAGTCGAGGTAACGAAAGTAATAAACAAAAGACCGGTATGTTTGATCCAGGTCCGCATCGTCGGGCGCATTGCGGTTCGCTCATAAAATTCAGGGTTGGCCAAATTATACTGCTCAGACATTCAGATTATTTCCCAATGGGTGTTTCAAACAGGATAGACAGGATGAACAGGATGGTTTCAGTTATTCAAGTTAATTTGCATTAGACGCTTGCATATAGTGACTTTTCCATTTATTCAAACTGTAATGTATAGATGCCTTAAATCCTATATATCCTGTCCGTCCTGTTTAATTTCCCGCAAGCAAAAATCGTAAATCACAAGCATAATTTCAAGTCTTGTGATTTACGACTGACAACCTGCAAAAACATTTAAAGCAATTCTTTACTTTTTGACAGCTTTTGCGGACAATTCTTTGCCCGGTTTAAATCGAATGGTTTTTCCGGCCGGGATTGGAACTTCCTTTCCGGTGCGAGGGTTTCGCCCGACGCCGCGTTTTCGCGGTTTGACCACAAAAACGCCAAAGCCTCGAAGCTCGATTCGTTTCCCTTTCGCCAGGGCATCCTTCATTGCGTTGAAAAGCGAGTCGACAACTTGTTCAGCCTTTTGCTTCGGCACGCCGGTTTTTTCAGCTACCTGATTGACGATGTCTAGTTTGATCATTGTTCCTCCCTCTTCTGATTAAAACGCGGAAAGAAAAAATCTCGACATAACAATCATAATGACCTAACTTCTCATCTGTCAAGATTTTGCAGAGAAATTCATTTGTTTGAGCAAAACGCGTACTACATATCTGCTTCAAACCTGATATTCAGAATCAAGCGGCTGCAATCGGCTTTTTGCGTCAGGCAATCATAAAAATGTTAGAATCTCAGCAAGGATTGTAAATTTAATCGAGGACAATATATATATGCGTTGGAGAGACCAAAGACAGAGCACGAATATTGAAGACCGCCGCGGTATGGGCGGACGCGGGCTAGCAATCGGCGGCGGCGGGATCGGTATGGTTGTGATTCTTCTAGCGGCGCTGCTCTGCGGTGTCGATCCGAGGCAATTGCTCGAGAACCTGCCGACACAAGGCGGCATTCAGGAACCTCCGACCGCAAGCAATTCAACGAATCAGCCTGCGGACGAAAACCGGCAGTTTGTCGGAGCGGTGATGGGAAGCACCGAAGATGTATGGTCGCAGGTACTTCCGCAGCAGGCGCGTACGCGATACCAGGCGCCGAAACTCGTGCTGTTCTCAAATCAGGTTTCATCCGCATGCGGTTTTGCAGGCGCGGCAACCGGGCCGTTTTATTGTCCCGGCGATTACAATCTTTATCTTGATTTCGCATTTTTCCGCGAGCTGAAAAATGAGTTCAAGGCTCCGGGCGATTTTGCACAGGCTTATGTCATCGCTCACGAAGTCGGCCACCACGTACAGAATTTATTAGGAACGATGGACAAAGTTCAGCGCGCCGGACAGAACAATCAACTTTCAGTGGGTCTCGAACTGCAAGCCGATTGCTACGCCGGAATTTGGGCAAACAATGCTCAACAGAAAGGGCTGGTCGAAGCCGGCGATGCGGAAGAAGCCATTCGCGCCGCTTCGGCCGTCGGCGATGATATGATCCAAAAACGCACGCAAGGCTACGTCGTTCCCGATTCATTTACGCACGGCACCGCGCAGCAGCGCATGCAGTGGTTTACAAAAGGATTTCAGACCGGCGATATGCGTCAGTGCGAAGCGTTTAGATAAACGTATATCTAAAATTTTCTTTTCGCCGTTGCTCTATTTTTATTCCTGAACTACTAGAATGACATCCCAGGCCCAGCGGCCCATCTGAGCGCCTCGTGCATCGCGTACCTTCGCACGATATTTGAACAGGTTGCCGTGCTGATCGACACGCCGCGATTCACGATAGTCGAGGTCAATCTGCGCCAGTCCGAGCGCAGGCAGAGTATGCAGTTCATTTGATTCGGAAATGCCGTTGTGATTAGCGTCCTGCCACAATCTCAGACTTGAGAAAACCGCATCGAGTGGGTTAATAAAACCGTCAGCATTGCCGCCATTTTCAGGCTTGTCATATTCGGCAATAGCCAGGAAGCCGTTGCGCTCTTCGCCGGTCGGCGGTGTTGATTGCGGCGTGAAGTTTCCGAACAACTCCCGCCCGTTGTCAATCGTGCCGTTTTGATTGCGGTCAAATGCCAGCCACGCGTCATCGGAGTTTGCCGCTGTCCACGAAAACCGTTCTCGCCGTCCGTCCGGATTATTATATAGGTTGAAATCCACGCCATTATCAGAACCTGTCAAGTTGAATCCGTCACCTTCAACATCGATCACAATAGGAGTCAACCCGCACGGTCGCTCAAAATACATGGGACAAGCGTCTATCTGCTCGGTATTGCCGCACGGATAGGTTATAGGCAGATCGGAACAGTCTACGGGACAGCAAAGGCCGGTCTCAGGATCAAAAGAAGTGCCTGATGGACAACGATTGTGTTCTTCATCAAAGGGAGGCTCGCAAAACTCAGGATGCGGTGTACGCTTTGGCGTTGGCGATGGCGTTGGGGTCGGTTTACATGCGCACGCTAGGCTGTCATAACCGGGGGCTGGACATGCATTCTGAAACTCCACACTTTTTTGACAAATTCCACCGACGTCTTCAAGGCCCGACACGCAGCCCCACTGTGCAGTCTGGCCGCAAGTCCCTTGCTGACCACAGTTCGGATACGAATTAAACCGGGCGCGCGTAAAGTTGGGGCAAGAGTTACATGTGGGAGGCTCATAGAAGTCGGTACTGCCTAGACAAACATCCATGTAATTTGGATCTATGAATCCAAAGTCCCCGGGCGGCGAAGGATATATGACATCAGGTGCCTGACGCTTGCACCCGACGCGGTCGTCCGGATCCGTGCAGCCAATGCAGGAGTTATTCGAGTCGCTATCGTTACGAAAATAACCGCATTCAGGTGGAGGCGGCGGAGACAACATGAACTCGGAGGTGGCAGAACAATCCACCTTTCTGGCAAAATAGGTAATCCCGCAGATCGACCGTATAGGGCCAGCAGAGGACCGGGAACGAGCATTGCAAACCAATATGATGAAGACGTAACGGAATTCGACAGAAGCAACGACCTCCAAATGTTATGGTTATTTGGGTCTTGCTGTAAAGGGATTCCCAACTTCCAGCCCGTTCCGTCTTCGAAATGGACTTCGCGGATGTCAAGCGTTACGCTTTCAAAGTCGTCCACTCCATATTTCTTAAGCACCTTGTCCCAGCGAAAAAAATCGTTGTCGGTTACTTTGACCTTCACCGCTTCACTTGGTCGCAGGGTCGGGTCTCCCGGATAAGTGATGGCGGGTGCCGAACGCCTCCCAAAAAAGATAGATACCCCGGCAGGTCCTGTCATCTGCCCTTGCTTAGGGATCACAAGGTCGATTTGGAAATGGACAATATTCTTATCCGAAACGTTTTTGATACCCAGTGTTAGGTGTTTGAGCCAATCTCGTTCCCCTAAGACGTGTTTCTGCTTCTCAAAGGTCTTGTCGCCCAACTCGCGGCTTACAACAACAATTGGGGAAGTCCGGTGTAGAGAGTCTTCCCTAACTCCCCGATCTTTCTCTTGTGCGACTCCGATCGACGCTGAAAAACAAACGACATGGATCGCCAGCAGAAACTTCAGAAACATTCTACTCATATAATCCTCCTATGATGAATTTCTACTCCGATAGAAAGTTTTCACTCTGCCAATACGAAATGGGTAAAATCTGCAAACACCCAGGGTAATTTTTAGATGGTCAAGTTTTGCAGGACAGGATCTTTTCTGACTTAGACCGTCGAGCGTTCCGTAGTTACGGCTATAGTTATCAAAACAACCAACGATACTATCCCCAAATTATCCTGTTACTTTTCATAAAAACCTCTTTATAGTAGGAATTGGTGCGATAGAAATTATGATCGGATCAGAACTACATTACTCTCAATGTTATTACAAAGTCAACGTAATTTTTACATCGTGGGAGTGTACGGTCTTCCGTAAATTTCCTGATATATCCATCCCAAAACTCGGGCTTCGGCGGTGCAGAGAGCTTCGAGCCAGCAGCTTGTTAAATAAAGCCTTTTTTCGGCTTTTGTTGTCAGTTTTTCAGCTTTTTCAAGCGCGGATTTTTCCGGGCGGTCGTTGAGTTTATAAGCTTCGGAAATCTCGGTTTTAGTTCCGCTTGCCTCATGAAGAGCGTTTAGAACGTCACCGAGCCACAATCCCAAAAGAGGTTCCGAATCATTTTCCTGCAGCGCCTGAAAAACACCGATTGCAAAGCGGGCTTCGGCATTTTCAAAAGGATAAACGCCGATTCCATTGGCTGCATCGTCCGCCTGCTTCCACTGAAAAAGCTCTTCCGTATGAGCGTGCCGTATACGCGCGGTGCGCTCGTCGTAATTCAAAAACCATTCGACAAGATCGGCAAGCGCGTTTGTCTCGAGACCGCCTTGGGGAGTTTTTCGGAGTTTGGGGGGTTGTGTGTTTTGTTGTTTTGCTTCAGCCATCTATTAGCTCATTATGATGTTCACACCAAGTTTCATTATTCCATTCTCGCATCGCTTTTACAATTATCTCTCAGCCTGCATATAATCACTGCATATATATAATGGAGCAGCAATTACTGGATCAAAATTTATCTAGTCCTGAGAATACCGAAACTGAAACCCGCGATCTTGGATTCGGCGCGGTCGTTACACGCGCCAGCCGGCAGCGTCTTTTAAATCACATCCCGTCGGCATTGTCCCGAATCTGCTCGTTACGATTCGATATTCGTAAGCTTTCAGTGATTGAAAAGGTCTTTTAAACAGGCCGAGTACACGCAAAACTTTGACAAAATCGCCGGGGCTGTTTGATACTTGATTCTCTTACTTTGTTTGCGCAGTGAATTGGATTTTTATGGCCACGAAATATGTTATTTGTCCCGGATGCTCTTCACAAAACACAAGTCTCAGCACGAGGTGCATGAACTGCGGGACGATGCTGCCGATTGGCCCGATGCCGATGCAGCACATGCCGAATTACGGCGGGCAGACAAAGCCTGCGGGCTCTGAAAAAAAGCTTGCCGCCGGACTTTGCGGTATCTTGTTGGGCGGCCTCGGCGTTCACAAATTCATCCTCGGCTATAATACCGAAGGAGTTATCATGCTCGTTACATATTTGGCGGGCTTTCTGCTGTGCGGTATTCCGTCGCTCGTCGTAACGGTGATCGGTATCATCGAGGGCATCATGTACCTGATGAAAACCGACGAGGAATTTGTCTCTACCTACATAGTAAACAAAAAGCCCTGGTTCTAGACATCAATATAAGTGTTCACTGGCATCATCGAAGAACTCGGCAGCGTTCACTCGCTTGAAAAAAATGGCAGTGGAGTACGGATCGAGATCGCGGCATCGGTCGTAACCGCCGACTCAAAAGATGGCGATTCGATCTCTGTCAACGGCGTTTGCCTGACGGCTCTGGACGTAACCGTGAATTCCTTTTCGGCTGATGTTTCGCAGGAAACGCTTGATCGCTCCACTTTGGGAAACTTAAAAATCGATTCTCCGGTGAATCTGGAACGGGCTGTTACGCCGTCGACGCGTCTTGGCGGCCATATCGTTCAGGGGCATGTAGACGGACGCGGGAAATTTAGTTCGGCGTTTGAGAATGGCGGTTTTTGGACAGTGCGTGTCTGTTTTCCCGAAGACCTGGCACAGTATCTGGTTTATAAAGGATCTGTGTCTGTAGAAGGAATCAGCCTCACAATCGCAAATCTGACGGACGAATATTTCGAGATCGCAGTCATTCCCAAAACCTGGGAATTAACCAATTTATCCAACCTGAAACCCGGTGACGAAGTAAATCTCGAAGCTGATATCATTGCAAAATATGTCGAGCGAATAATGCGCGAAAGAGCGGGTGCAAGCAACCCTTCCTGACTGTAAATTAATTTCCGATTACGAAAACAACTTGATTTTATTTCATGCTAAATTCATAAATTCAACTCAATTTACTCACAGTCCGGAAGGGCGGCTTTGCCCCCGCTCTTTTAAAATGGAAATCCTTAATTTTAACAATAAAAAAGACGGCCCCGTCGTAGCCGTCTTTTTTATCAATGTTCAGCCTATAACTATTTTGTCGGCCCGCCGGCGAGTTTGCCGATGAGCGAGAATAGCGGAAGATACATGGAAATTACTATGGATCCGATCGTGACGCCGAGGAAAGCTATCAATACGGGTTCGATCAGAGCGAGCAGATCCGCGATGGCGGTATCGACCTCTTCCTCATAAAAATCGGCGATCTTACCCAGCATAGCATCGAGAGCGCCGGTCTGTTCACCGACGCCGATCATTTGCGAAACCATGTGTGGAAAGACCTTTGTCGCCTTTAACGGCTCGACAAAGTTTTCACCGCGCTCGACTCCGGCACGCACCTTTTGGATCGCATCTTCAATCACCACATTACCGGCGGTTTTAGATGTAATATCTAGAGACTGAAGGATCGGCACGCCTGAAGAAAGCAGTGTGGAAAGAATTCTTGAAAAACGTGCAACCGCGATCTTGCGAAGTATACTGCCGAAGATCGGAAGCTTTAACAGTATGGTATCGATATTCCATCGGCCGCTTTTCGTTTTGTAATAGTAACTGGTAGCGACACCAGCGCCTATTAAACCCACCAGCAGTCCCAGCCCGCCCCATCCGGCGAGAAAGTTGCTGATTCCCATAACGATTCTGGTCGGAAGAGGAAGCAATTCCCCCGGCCCGAGAAGCCCTATAAATATCTGTTCGAACTGCGGTATAACGACAACCATGATGACCGCGACTGCGCCGATAGCTACAAGGATGACCGCAGCCGGGTAGATCGAAGCAGAAACGATGCTGCGTTTTAGTTTTACGACTTTTTCGATTAAAGTTGCCAGACGCTGCAGGATCAGATCCAGCACACCGCCCGTTTCGCCTGCTTCGACCATATGCGAATAAAGCGAATCAAAAACTTTCGGGTGTTTTTCGAGTGCTGCGTATAGAGTTGCACCTTCTTCGACATTCTGCCGCACCTGGCGCAGCACGTCCTTGAAAAATGTGTTCTGCTGCTGTTCGGCTAGAATGTCCAAACACTGCACAAGCGGCAAACCGGCGTCTATCATAACCGAGAATTGACGCGTGAATACGGCCAGTTCCTTGGCGCCGACTTTTTTCCGCCTGCCAAGTTTCGGGATCGATACGACGCGGCCCTTTTCCGTGGCCTGCGTCATTATGATCTGCTCGCGGCGAAGGAGCGCGCGAAGCTCGTCCTGACTTGCAGCGTCTTTTTCGCCGGCAACCATCTCATTTAAGCGATTTCTTCCTTTGAACGCGTATGTTGGCATTTTACTCTAACTCCTCTCTGATTGTACCGCCGGCGTCATGGCATTTTCCCGTCGCGGCGGCCGTACATTTATTTAACTGAAGGGCGTTCCCCGATAGGCCGGCCCTGTGCGTAGGGGCTTGCGTGGTTTCCCGGCGAAACATTCGGTTTTGCCTGGCCGGTGTAGGATTGGTTAAGTCCTGAACCGCGTTCGATCAACTCCTTGAGCTCGTCAACATTAGACGAACGCTGGATAGCGGTGTCGAGCGTTATCACGCGTTTGTGATGAAGTGTCGCAAGCGCCTGATTAAAGGTCTGCATGCCGAATTTGTCCTGGCCCGTCTGCATCATCGAATAAATCTGGTGAATTTTATCTTCGCGGATGAGATTGCGGATAGCCGCGTTCGGCACCAGAATTTCGAGAGCCATCGCGCGGCCGTCGCCGGAAGCTTTCGGGAGCAGTGCCTGGCAAAGAATTCCTTCCAAAACAAGCGAAAGCTGTGTGCGTATCTGCGCCTGCTGCCCTGCCGGGAAAACATCGATAATGCGGTTGATGGTCGAGTAGGCAGAATTCGTGTGAAGCGTGGCAAAAGTCAGGTGTCCCGTTTCGGCAATACGCAAAGCCATCTCGATCGTTTCCAGATCACGCATTTCACCGACAAGCACAACATCCGGATCCTGCCTGAGCGCCGTTCGGAGAGCCGATCCGAAAGAATGCGTATCCGCAGCAACCTCGCGTTGATTGACAACACAGTTTTTATGATTGTGCAGGAACTCGATCGGGTCTTCGATAGTCAAAATATGCTCATGTCGCTCAACGTTGATCTTATCGACCATCGCAGCCAGCGTCGTCGATTTACCCGAGCCGGTCGGGCCGGTTACAAGCACCAGGCCACGCGGCTTGTCACACATGGTTGACACAACTTTAGGAAGTCCCAGGGCGTCGAAGCTTCTGATTTCGTATGGAATCGCGCGAAAAACGGCGCCGACCGCGCCTTTCTGATTGAAAAGATTGGCCCGAAAACGTGACATTCCTTTCAATCCGAATGAAAAATCGAGCTCCAGATTTTCCTCGAAGCGGTGCTTTTGGGCATCGGTCAACACCGAGTAAGCAAGCCTTTTGGTGTCCGCCGGCGTCATGGAGCCAAAACCCGAAAGCTGCGACAGGTGTCCGTGCACGCGCACCTGAGGTGGCGAGTTGGTCGTAATGTGAAGGTCGGAACCGCCCGCATCCGTCATTTTTCTAAGGAGTTCGGGAAGCGTGATTTGCGATTCGCCAGTGGTTTGTTCTTCTAGGCTCATAAGGTTGGTAAACTCCCGGAGCTGCGCATATTACGCAGCTCCGAATAAGTATTGTTTTAACTATTCTCTAATCGAAGCCTGCTGAAACGGGCGAGGACGTTTTTGCAGGGAAAAGATCACCTTTTCGGACTCTTCCGCGATCTTCTCAGCCGCATCCGTCTGAGAATTCGTAGCCACGCTGTAAATTCGTCCATCGACCTCGGTGAAATAGAACATTCGCGATTGGACACGGCCGCCATTGCCTTGAGACTGGGCGACGACTACAAAAACCGTCTTGCCGCCGATGTCTTTCTGGTAATCGTTAACGACCCAGCCATTCTCGCGCACCATCCGGTTTATCACTTCACGCCGGAGCGAAGTCGTGGGAATGCCGCCGACCGTACGGTTGCGCCCAATATTAACGCTTTCACCGGTTGCAGGCCCGACGATTGAGATCGCCGCAGAGCCGACTTCCGAACCGCTTCCGTTATCGACGCGAAATTGAAGCTCGCTGCCGGACGATTGCCCGCGCCGCCAGCCTTTCGGAGCTGTTTCGCCCGAAGGAAGCAATGCTGAAGCTTGATCTGCAACCGACCTCATTTTCGGCGGCGGCGGGATCGGATTTGTGTTTTGCGGGCCGGCTACGCGCGCCAGCCTCATTTGTCGAAGCCGGATAGCACGGCGCCGGGCCTGAAGTGCTTTTCTTCGCCTTTGCTGTGCCCGGTATTGGCGCCACCAGCGTTTAGAATACTTTTTGTATTTCTTTTGGGTCTTTTTATATCTTTTTGCTTTTCGCGGACCTGCTTCGGCATAATCCGTCGCCAACGGAATGATCGTGCCGATGCCGATCAACAAAGCTAACGATAATGCAATTGCCCTAATTACCATATTACCTCCAGATTCTTTACAGAACCGTTTCCTTTACTACTTCTTCAACTGTCGTAATACCGTCACGCAATTTAGTAAGTCCTGACTGACGCAGGGTTATCATTCCCAGCTCGATCGCTTTTCGCCTAAGCTCGATCGCGCTCGCTCCGATGATGATCAACTCCCGCAACTCATCGGTTATCTCCATAACTTCATACAAACCGACCCGCCCTTTGAAACCGGTGTTGAGGCATATTTCACACCCTTTGCCTTTGTATGTCTTGATTTTTGCGGCTTCCTCGGCGGAGAATCCGATCTCGACAAGCCCTTCGACCGGAAAATGAACTTCTTCCTTACAATCCACGCAGATGCGGCGAATAAGCCTTTGCGCCTGAATAATATTTACGCTGGTCGCGACCAGAAATGGCTCGATGCCCATGTTTACCAGTCGGGAAATCGTTGAGGGTGCATCGTTCGTGTGCAGAGTTGACAAGACAAGATGGCCTGTTAACGCTGCCTTGATCGCAATCTCGGCAGTTTCAAAATCGCGGATCTCACCGACAAGAATAATGTTTGGATCTTGACGCAAAAACGAGCGGAGAGCGGCGGCAAAGTTCAAACCGATCTGCTCCTTCATCTGCACCTGATTAATGCCTTCAAGATTGAATTCGACCGGATCTTCGGCGGTCATAATATTCGTTTCGGGCGTGTTCAGCGTCTGAAGTGCAGAATACAAAGTGTTTGTTTTACCGGAACCTGTAGGGCCGGTAACCAGGACCATGCCGTAGGGATTCGAGATATTTCTCTGGAACATCTCCAGGCTTTCCGGCTCGAACCCGAGTTTGGACATATCGAGCATCAGTTTGTCCTTGTCGAGGAGCCGCAGCACGACCTTTTCGCCAAAAAGTGTAGGCAATGTCGAAACACGAAAGTCCAATTCACGGGAACGCGCGTCGATCTTAACTTTAATTTTGATGCGTCCGTCCTGAGGCAGCCGCTTTTCGGAAATGTCGAGCTTGGCCATGATCTTCAGCCGGGAAATAAGCGGGTCGCGCATTTTCATCGGCGGATGCATAACGTCATACAGGACGCCGTCAATTCGGAATCTTATGCGAAAATCCTTTTCATAAGGCTCGACGTGAATATCGGATGCGCCGCGCCGCAGCGAATCGACCATCAGCACGTTTACCAGCCGAACAACCGGAGCGTCTTCGCTGGCTCTGGCCAGTGTCGCAAGATCGATCTCCTCATTATCCTGAACAACCTCAAATTCCTCGGTCTCCTGGCTTTCAAAGTCGAAACTGCCGAGAGAAACATCCAGATCGGCGGCGGAAAGCTTTTGCGGACCCTTCGCGCCTTTCGATCCATTTTTCGAATGGCCGTTCTTTCCGTTTCTAGAGCCGGCTTTCTCAGTCTCAAAAGCAATGGCTGCGTCAAATATATCTATCTGGTTAGAGCCGCCGTAGTATTTCCCGACCGACATTTGAATCGAAGCTTCGGACGCTATTACCGGCTGAACATTAAATCCGGTCATGAATTTAATGTCATCCATCGCAAAAACATTTGTCGGATCGGCCATCGCCAGAGTCAAAGTAGCGCCGACTTTGGAAACCGGTAATACCGTATACTTCAAAGCCACTTCCTGCGAAATAAGCTTGATTACGGCATCTTCTATCTGAAACAGATCGAGGTTGATCGACGGAACTCCGTATTGACGCGATAAAATCGCGGTTATCACGTCGTCAGAAATAATCCCGAGCTTTACGAGATTAGCTCCGAGGCGTCCGCCGCTTGTTCGTTGATACTCAAGGGCCTCACGCAATTGCTGCGGAGTTACCAAATTTTCACGAACAAGTATTTCCCCAAGTTTCGATGACATTGATTTCTTGTTTCCAGTTATTTGAGCCCGGTAAAGGCAAAGCTGAAGAGTCTAAGAGTAACTTTGAGAGGTAAAAGAAGCCGACGATGATAAACGCCGTTCAAAAGCAATGATAGAGATTTACCGCCGATGTGTCAAGAAATCTTTTT
>JACDAY010000177.1 GCA_013695195.1 Blastocatellia bacterium
ACAACGAAGAACACGAACATATTGGCATTCCAGGATATTTAGGCGTATTCACGATATTGATCGTCGGCACGATCCTGACATATTTTGCCGCTACCATCGATATGGACTGGATCTTTCCGGGAGCAAATACTTTAGTCGCGCTTTTGATCGCCTTTACGAAAATGACCTTCGTTATGCTGTTTTTTATGCATGTATATTGGAGCTCGAAATTGATATGGCTGTCGGCGATAGCCAGCTTTTTCTGGATGGCGATAATGTTTGCATACACGATGCAGGATTATTTAACGCGAAGTCCCGGCACATTCTCGAGTTAGCCACAATTTGAATCAATAAATAAACGCGGTGCGGAAGGCAAAAACCTCTCGTTTCCCGCGTCTTTTTCTTAGTTAGGCGTATTACTTTTATCGTGCTATCATTTTCGATTTGATAGGTTTGGCGTAATATTTACGCGTTTTTTACAAGACAACACCGCCTTTGATCAGGTCATCAGAAATTGGAGATGTTTATCAAAATCCATAGTTTGCAATCATACTTAATAATTTTTTTATTGGCAGCCGGAATATTATCCGGATGCAATATCGTAAAAAAAGAAAGCAAAACGCCAACGCTCTTAAAGGCTGAAAATGCTTCCCAAACGGATCTAATGAGCGAAGTTAACCGATTTGCACGCGTCGGCTCCATGCGTGCGAAAATGGATCTCAAGTTCGAAGATAATTCGTTTGCTCAGTTTGGCAGCAAGGAAGTTTACCGCGCGGCGGACGGCGAGGTGGTGGTTCAGCGGCCGGCGAGCATTTTGTTAAAAGTTCAGATTCCCGTTATCAAGACTGATGTCGCACAAATGACTTCGGACGGTGAAAAATTTCGCGTGGCGATTCTGCAGGATGGCGGGAGCGGCAAGTACAAGAAATTCGTGATCGGTACGAACAACGCTGATTATTCGAAACTACAGCAAAACCTGGGTACAACAAGCGGCGGCAACGGCGGGCAGATAACCCAGAACGTAAACGCTTTTGCCAACCTTCGTCCACAGCATTTTACCGACGCAATGCTCGTACGACCGACCGATTCGGCGAATGTTTACACCCAAAGCACGATCTTTCAGATCGAGGAAGACGCAACGCAGGGAAAAAAATCGCCGCTGCGCTCCGTAATGCGCGGATATTATCTATTGGATGAGTTTGTAAAGCTGGACAACGGAGAACTTAGAGTTTCGCGGCGGTTCTGGTTTGACCGCGTCGGCGGAATCCGTTTAGCACGGCAGCAGATCTTTGACGCGGCCGGCGAGATCGAATCCGATATTCTTTATGGGCGTGAGGGTAATTTAACCGAAACAGGCGAATACAGAAATCTGCCGCTCCGCGTTCAGGTTACGCGGTTAAAGGAAAAATATACAATGAGTCTCACGTATCAAACGCCGGAAGCTGTCTCTATAGGCAAAACTTATCCGCTGACAGCATTTGTGCTCCAGAACACGTGGGATCTTGAAGAAATCGATCTGGATAAGAAATTACTCGAAACGTCTGCTCAAACGCCGTCCCAAATGCCGGTCAATACAAATCAAAACAGCGCCACCAGGTTTCAATAGTTCCGCTCGATGAAAACGATCTTACGGACCGAAAATTTAGTCAAATCCTACAAGATCGGAAAGATGGAAGTTCCGGCTCTTCGAGGCATAACACTCGATATAAAGCAGGGGGAATTTGTAGCGGTAATGGGGCCGTCGGGCTGCGGCAAATCGACGCTTTTGCATATATTGGGCGGGCTTTTAAGCCCAACGAGCGGGAAAATTTTAATTGACGACGAAGATCTTTCGAAAGTCTCTGACTCCCGGCGAACCGATATCCGGCGTCGAAAAATAGGATTTGTATTCCAGCGTTTTAATCTTTTCCCAACCTTGACCGCGGAAGGTAATTTAAAACTGGCCGAGAGAATCCACAGTGGAAACGGCGGCAGTGATGGTGTAAATAGGCGCGAAGTATTGCGTCTTTTGAAATTGGAAGATAAAATGCACCACAAACCGCTTGAGCTTTCGGGCGGAGAACAGCAAAGAGTCGCATTGGCCCGAGCAGTGATCAACAGCCCTGCGATAATTTTAGCGGATGAGCCGACCGGAAATCTGGATACTGAAAATTCGCAAATTGTTCTTGAAATGTTCCGCGAATTGAACGAAAAATATCGGCAGACGATCATTATGATTACGCATAATCCTGAAGCAGCCGCTGTCTGTTCCAGAATCATAAGAATGCGCGACGGCCGGATCGATGAGTAGGCGGCGGCAGTTGGCAGCGGCAGTTGGCAGCGGCAGTACAATTCGGAAACTGCCTATTATCTACGTCAACTATCTGCAAAAAATGAACCAACTTAAAGACCTGATACTGTGGAAATATGACCGCGAAACTTCGCAATATCTGATCTTCTGCCTTTTGATCGTCGCGTTCATTTTTCTGACGCCTAATACGTGGTTCGAAAAACGCGAACAGCTTACAACCCAAACATCGCGTTTGATCGTCCAATCATCTGATTTCACGCCGGATCAGAATGAGTGGGAAAAACGCGTTAAGGAGTTGAGCGGCCGGCCGGATGCCGAGATCATAGCGATGCGCAAGAAAACTAACTCCAGAGGCGAGACTTTCTATGAGGTTGATTTTCGGTAATTTTTTTATATAAAATCCGCCCCCCACGATGTTAGAGATATTGCTCTAACATTTTTTATAGGGAGTAATACTTTTTATGCATAGATTTTTAAGATTGATTTTGCCGGCGATTACGCTAATGTTACTTTTCAGTTCGTTCGCCCCTAACGAAACACATGCACAGGCGCGAGTTTTGGGAGATATTCTGGACAGAATGGATAGGAACAACAAAACTTTGAGCTCACTTCGGGCTGACGTTACAATGGCGAAGCAGAACGCACAATTAGGTGGCGATCCTGAAATTACAAAAGGCACGGTGATTTATGCTCCCCGCAAAGGCAAGGATGCACTAGTCCGCATCGACTGGATAAAACCGGACGAATCGCTAGCTGTTGTAGACGGAGAGTACATTATTTACCGTCCTCGGCTAAATCAGGCTTACACCGGGAAAGTGAACAAAGCCAAAGGCAATGCAAAGGCCAACGGCGCATTGGCATTTATGAATATGTCGCGGGTGCAGCTTAATGCTAATTATACGGCGGCTTATCTGGGCGAGGGCACTTTGAGCGAAGGAACGAAGACCTTTCATTTGCAGCTCACGCCGAAAACAAAAACGAGTTACAAAACGGCGGAGCTTTGGGTAGATACCAACGGTATGCCGTTACAGTCGAAAATTGTTGAGAACAATAACGATACAACGACGGTTCTGCTGACTAACCTAAGGAAGAATATTAATCTAAAAGGAACGGATTTTGTGATCAATGTTCCAGGCGGCACGAAGTTTGTAAAAAGCTAGCCTTCTACGAGGCGGTTCTTTTGAAAAGGTTTTGGTCCGTCGTGATCAAAGCCTTTTTTCAAATTTGAAAATAATAAAAGCAAATTCTATACTTGCAAGTTAGTTTAAGGCTCCGGCTTTTAGTTCCGGTTTGCCTATTTATTGTTAAAGCTCACAGCGGAAAATATGCCAAAAGCTAGCAGTTTTAGTCGGTTTACACGCGGGGTAAAGCACACGGTTCGTGCTTTTGCATCTACGCGGCATCCCGTTTTGGTGCATATTGTGCCTATGCGGCGGTGCAATCTCGCCTGCGCTTACTGCAACGAATATGACAAAACGAGCGAGCCAGTGCCGATCGACGTGATGCTGACACGGATCGACAGGCTTGCAGAATTCGGAAGTTCCGTAATAACAATATCGGGCGGCGAGCCGATGATGCACCCGGAAATTTTCGAGATAATCGACCGTATCCGCCATCACGGGATGATCGCCGGGTTGATATCGAACGGCTATTATTTTCAACCCGAAAAGGTGAAGAGGTTGAACGAAGCCGGGCTCGATTATCTGCAGATCTCGATCGACAATGTAACGCCGGACGATGTATCTAAAAAGAGCCTGAAGGTTCTGGACGCAAAACTCATCAACCTGCGTGATTTTGCCAAATTCAAAGTCAATATTAATTCGGTGGTCGGCGGCGGAGTTGCCAATCCTGACGAGGCTCTTGTTATCGCTAACCGAGCGATCGAGCTTGGTTTTTCCTCGACCGTCGGCGTTATCCACGACAGCGACGGACTTTTGAAAAGTCTGACGGAGCGTGAAAAAGAAGTCTATAAAGAGATCAAAAATAAGGGCAGTCGAAGCTATGCGCGTTGGAATTGGTTTCAGGACAATCTTGTGGATGGCAAGGAATATAAGTGGCGCTGTCGAGCCGGTTCGCGTTATCTGTATATCGACGAGGCCGGAATCGTCAGTTGGTGCTCGCAGCAGCGCGGCACGCCCGGAATCCCGCTTCTAGAATATACGCATGATGACATGGAACGAGAATATATCACCGAAAAATGGTGCGCTCCGACCTGCACGATCCAATGCGTCCATCAGGTCGGACACCTCGACGCTTGGCGCGACCCCCAAATTTCACTCAGCGATTATAATAACCGAAAGGGTGGCGGCTTAACGAAAGAGACGGTCGCTCAGGTATTAAGTGCCGAATAGGTTTCCGACTGCACCGCGGTTTTTAAAAGCAAATCAATAAGATAAAATGAGGCGATTTCCAACAGATTTGATCCGATCGGCTAATATTCAGAGGCTGCAAATTATAGAATCCTTTAACAATGAATGATTTAGATTTGTTCCTCGCCGAGTCAAACAGAATTGTCGATGAATCTCTAGAACATCTAATCCCGTCTGGCGTAACCGTGCCGGTTCGCCTGCATGAAGCGATTCGTTGGAGCCTTTTTGCGGGCGGAAAGCGGTTTCGGCCGGCGTTGCTTTTCGCGGTCGGGCGGACGTTCGAGGCGGATGAGCACAAGCTTCTCCGCACGGCCGCGTCGGTCGAAATGATTCATACGTATTCGCTGATTCACGACGATCTGCCGTCGATGGATAATGACGACCTACGCCGCGGACGCGAAACATGTCATAAAAAATTTGGCGAAGCGACGGCGATCCTGGCCGGAGATGTTCTGGAAACTCTTGCTTTTCAAGCGATTGCCGAAGACGAAAGTTTGACGGCTGAGCTTCGGATCAACCTTATTATTGAATTGGCCCGGGCTGCCGGAACGCCGTATGGAATGGTTGCGGGACAGCAGCTCGATCTTGAAGCGGAAGGGCATATCATTCCGATCGAGGCTATTAACCGGATTCACGGCCTGAAAACAGGCTCGTTAATTGCTGCCGCGGGAAAAGCCGGCGCGATGATCGGCGGGGCATCGGAAATCGAAATTGGCGCGATCTCGAACTTTTCAACCAATCTCGGCCTGCTTTTTCAGATCGCGGACGACTTAATGGATATTACCCAGTCGACGGAATTCCTTGGCAAAACCGCCGGAAAAGATGTTGCCGCTAAAAAGGCGACATATCCCAGCATTTACGGGATTGAAGAGACCCGCACAATCGCAGCGGCGGTTTATAATGACGCGATTGCATGCCTTCAGCCGATCGAAAAGCCCACGTCGATATTGACAGCAATCGCAGATTTAACACTCGAGCGGACTTCTTGAACGTTCCAACAGCAGTAATGGTTCAGTTTGCATTTTGCGGAAAGATTGAAGCCTGCGGAGCGGGCGTAATAACTTTAGCATCGGTTGTAAATTCAAACTGAACCACTACCCCACCAGCCAACAACTTGACAGTCGCGACCGAATTTTCGTAGGATGACTCTTCGCTCTTTTCTTGAAAAGGGCTTTGTTTTTTTGATAAATAGTTTGGGCAGACGTGGCGAGGTTAGTTTATAATAGAAAAGTTTTGGGCACGTACGTCAATTGGTAGACAGCCTCCCTTACAAGGAGGAAGTTAGGGGTTCGAGTCCCTTCGTGCCCACCAAACTATAGAATTCAAATCCATATTTCAAATTCCAAATTTGGAATCTTCGATCTGGAATCTGGAATTTTCAATGCGGAGTCGTAGTTCAGTTGGTTAGAACGCCAGCCTGTCACGTTGGAGGTCGCGGGTTCGAGTCCCGTCGGCTCCGCCACAAATCGCCAAAGCCGTCATTCTATTCAAGCTTGACGGCTTTTTGCTTTTAAAATCACCTGATTTGACAGACTGAATCCACTTACGTTTTTCTGACGAATACATAATTAAAGCAGTTGCGCTAGGGATAATGATCGGCTGAAATTTGCCACTTTCAACCCGCCGCTCATTTTGCTGCCTTCTGCTTTTTAATAAGTATTTAGTAAGCATTTTATAGATACAAGGAGGAAATTCAAGTGGATAATACTTTCAAGCCCGAAACTGAACCGTTAAACCTTGAAATTGAACAGATGACCTCGCGGCGCCGGTTTTTAAAATGGTCGAGTGCCGCGGCGTTGACAGCGTTTGCATTTGGT
>JACDAY010000181.1 GCA_013695195.1 Blastocatellia bacterium
GCATCGGCGCGGGATTAATGCTGATTGACTTATTTTTTAATAAAAAGAAACAAGCAGAAGGTATTGCGAAAAAACATTAAGAACCCCGGTCGCTGCTGCCCGCGGCACCGACTAATCGGTTGACAACCAACTTTCGCCCGTTAACAACTAACACAGGATGTATCCAGAACTTTTCCGCATCGGCGATTTTCCGATCACGACCTACGGCATTTTTCTCGCCGTTGGGATGTTGCTCGCACTTTTTGTTGCCTCTCGCTTGGGGGCGCGTGACGGGCTGCCGCGCGAGCGCATTTACGATATCGGGCTTTGGGCGCTGATCGGCGGTTTGCTCGGCTCAAAGCTTTTGATGTTTCTGGTCGAAGACAACGTGCAGGTTTTTTCGCTCGATTTCCTGCGTTCAGGCGGCGTTTATTACGGCGGTTTTCTGGGCGGATTTCTGGCGGTTGCTATTCTGATACGTTTTTACAAGCTGCCGTTTTTCAAGGTCGCCGATGTGTTTGCGCCGGGCCTCGCGCTCGGGCAGGCGTTCGGACGGCAGGGCTGTTTTGCCGCCGGATGCTGTTGGGGAAAACATACCGACTTGCCGTGGGGCGTGCATTTTACCGAAGCCGGGCACAATTACACGGGCGTCCCGATCTACGGGCCGGACGGCCTCGATCTCTATTTGCATCCGACTCAGCTTTACGAATCGATAACCATGCTGCTCGTATTCGGACTGCTGATTTATCTCCACCGGCATAAAAAATTCGACGGGCAGGTTTTGATCGCGTACGCGATGATTTACGCGCTCGTCAGATTCACTATCGAATTTTTCCGCGACGATCCGCGCGGCGATTTGCTTGGCTTGACGACGATGACGGGACTTTCGACATCACAAATCATCAGCTTGTTCGTTGCATTAGGCGCGGTTGTATTTATGATTTTGCGTCTGCGGACTGTAAAAAGGAACTTAATTGAGCACAGCTAAAATTTCTCCATTGTCAGAAGAAACACCGATCCTGAATTTTACCGTTGCCGAATCTGATATCGGAAAGCGTCTGGATGCGTTTCTTGCCGAGAAAATCGAAGGCTGGTCGCGTTCGCGGCTTCAGCGCCTTATTACCGACGGCGATGCTTTGGTTAATGAAAAGCAGGTCAAATCTTCTTATAAACTTCATGAAAACGAAGAGATCGAAGTGGAATTGACCGAGCTTGCGGCCGCCAAATTCGAGCCGGAGAATATACCGCTCGATATAATTTTCGAAGACGAATATCTCGCCGTTATCAACAAACCGGCACGAATGGTCGTTCATCCCGGAGCCGGCGTGCAAAGCGGAACGCTGGCAAATGCGATCGCATATCATTTCAACTTTGAGCAATCAGCGGTCAGCGATCAGCTTTCAGAACTGCGTGTCGGAATTGTGCATCGCCTTGATAAAGACACTTCCGGTTTGATCGTCGTTGCCAAAAACGACGAAATTCACGAAGCCCTTTCCGATCAATTTCGAGAACGCGAAGTTTATAAGAGCTATGTCGCCCTGGTGCACGGCGCACCGCTCGACAATTCCGGAAAGATCGACGCGCCGATCGGCCGCAATAAGCACAACCGCCTGCGAATGAAGATCGCAAATTACGGCCGAAACGCTCTTTCGCTGTGGAAAGTCCGAAAGCGGTTCGAAAAATTCACGCTTCTCGACGTAGAGATCAAAACCGGCCGCACGCACCAGATCCGCGTCCATCTTGCATCGATAAATTTCCCGGTCGTCGGCGATGAAATATATAACGAAGGGCGCGATAATACCGTCAACGATACAAATACGCGCAATGCGGTCAGGTCGCTGAATAGATTCTTTTTGCACGCTGAGAAATTGTCGTTTACGCATCCGACGACAAAAGAGCGAATGGATTTTGTACAGCCGCTGCCGGATGAATTGACGCGGTTTTTGGATATAATTAGCTAAGCGTATCAGGCGGAAACACGACCGGTAGGGAGTGTGTTTCCGGTTCCGTCGACGAGCGTTAGCGGACATCGTTGTCAGAACCGGGAGTGGTAACGACCGGGTTCTTGTAATCTTACTGAAGAACACACTCCCTACCGGTCGTGTTTCCGCCTTTTAACATAAACAAATTATGAAGCGATTTGCATCCCTAATTTTCACAGCACTAGTATTCTCCGGCTTTGCATTCTCGCAAAACGGCGAAAACAACATTATTCCAAGGCCTCAGTCAGTCAAGGCTAGCAACGGCAATTTTTCGCTGAGCAAAATGACCAGCCTCGTCGCTTATGATAAAGAGAGTCGCGATCTTGCGGCTACATTCAATAATTATCTCAGTAGCAGCTTTGACCTAAAACTCAAGATCACAAAGAAAAAGCCGACGTCAGATTTTATTGAGTTTATAGCCGCCCCGGACACCGGCGTGGATGGTGCCTACGCCATAGAGGTGGAAACCGACTCGATCAGAATAGACGGCGTCGGAGCCGGACGATTCTATGCAATACAGACACTGATTCAGAGACTGCCGGTCTCGTTGAGCGGCGTAATTAACATCCCGGCTGCCCGAGTCTTCGATTCGCCGCGATTTCGCTATCGCGGCATGCATCTCGATGTCGCTCGACATTTCATGCCGATTTCGTTCGTCAAAAAGTACATCGATCTGATGTCGCAGTATAAATTCAACTATTTTCACTGGCATTTGACGGAGGATCAGGGCTGGCGGATCGAGATCAAGAAATATCCGCGCCTGACGGAGATCGGGTCGAAACGACCGGAAACCGTAAAGGAACGGAATCTGACTCCGTATATCGGTGACGGAGTTCCGGTCAAGGGCTTTTATACGCAGGAAGAGATCAAGGACGTCGTTGCCTACGCAAAGGCGAGATATATCACGGTAATTCCTGAGATTGAGCTGCCGGGACATGCCTCGGCCGCTCTCGCCGCTTACCCGGAGCTCGGCTGCAAGGAAAATTACGCCTACAAAGTGCAGACAACGTGGGGAATTTTTAAGGAAGTTTTTTGCCCGACCGACAAGACGTTTCAGTATCTCGAAGACGTTTTGACCGAAACGATCGCGCTCTTTCCCGATTCGCCGTATGTGCACATTGGCGGCGACGAAGTTTTAAAGGATCACTGGAAGGAATCGACGTTTGTTCAGGAATTGAAGAAAAAAGAGAACCTGAAGGACGAGCACGAAGTTCAGAGTTACTTCATCCGGCGGATCGAGAAATTTATCAATTCCAAGGGCAAAAAGATGATCGGCTGGGACGAGATTCTCGAAGGCGGCCTGGCGCCGAACGCGACCGTAATGTCATGGCGCGGGATGAAAGGCGGCATAGAGGCTGCGAAATCAAAACACGACGTGATAATGACGCCAACCGATTTTGTTTATTTTGATTACGGCCAGGGCGATCCGGAATTCGAGCCGTTGAATATCGGCAGCTACGTCCCTTTAGAAAAGGTGTACAGCTTCGAACCGGTGCCGAAGGAATTGAACGCGGACGAAGCAAAATATGTGATTGGTGGACAGGCCAACGTCTGGACAGAGTATATGAAAACGCCTTCGCACGTGGAATATATGGTGTTTCCTCGGATGATCGCTTTATCGGAAGCGCTCTGGTCAAAACCCGAAGACAAGAATTTCGCCGATTTTTCCAAACGCCTTTCCGGTCACTTTCCAAAGCTCGACAAGCTAAATGTGAATTATCGAATTCCCGATCCCGCCGGTCTGCGAAACATGATCCTGACTGGCGACAGTAATGCCCGCGTTGAGCTTGAACCTGCACAAGGCACAAAGGTCTATTACACGATTGACGGCACGACGCCGGATCTAAATTCGAAGTTGTACGAAAAGCAGATTGAGATCGACGTCAAACTAGGCGAAAGCGTAGCGTTGAAAACTATCGTCGTCAACGCAGCCGGCCGAAAAAGCTCCGTTTATGCCGCAACCCTGCTTCGACGCGAAATGCTGCAGCCGACCGATGTTGCCGAAAAGAAGCTGGGCGTGAAATATCGATTAGAATTCCCGAATGCCGATCCGGCCAAAAAAACGGCGCCTAAAACCGGCGAAACAAAATCGATTCTCCTGACTCAATTTACCGGAAAGGACTTGAAACAGCCGTTTTTCGTGACATTCGAAGGCTATTTTAACGCGCCCGCCGATGGTATCTATGAATTTCAGATAGATTCGACGTGGGACGCTATCGTGCTGCTAGGAGGCTCCTTGCTTATCGATAGTGTCGGTACAAAGGAAAGACAGGTCAGATCGGCGATAGCTCCGTTAAAGCAGGGCCTGCACAAAATGAGCCTCGGCTACATTCATCGCGGCGGCGAAGCGGCTTTTGCATTCCGTTGGGGAATCAAGGGCCAGGGACTGCGGCGGGCGTATGGCAGTGAGTTTGTGCATTGATAGAAGTTTTTCACCGCAGAAACGTCGAGATGCAAAGGTGAGCCTTCGATTGCCTGTATTGTTAATTAGAAAAACTCAAAATATTGTGCTCGGTTATATCTTTACTCGGCGTCTCCGCGCCTCTGCGGTTATTCTTCGGCTTTATCCAGTTTGCCTTCGTAAATATCTTTTTTGCCAAAGCCGCTTTTTTTTATTTTCCTAACCGAGGAGCGCAGGTCGCTGTCCAATTTTGTGACGAGGCGGCGCAGTTTTTGTTCCGGGCGGGCCATGAAATAGGTTACGTGCGTGGTTTCGTAGCCGTTTGGCGAATGCGGCGAGAAATAATAGTTTGAAATGCAGCAGCGAACACCGCCGGAGCGGACTTCGTTGACGGAATGCCACGCCTTGTCATTCGTTGACATCAAAACGAGACGGTTAAAAAGACTCGGAATTTCGACCGGCGTTGTTACCTTCTCGTCCCACAGCTCAAGATTCCCTCCATTTTCCGGCTTCCAATCCGGCGTAATGTAATAAAGAAGATTCAGAACACGGTAATTTTCCTGCTCGCCGTCGTGCGAGTTGTCGATATGCGGATTTAGAAAATGGCCCCGCTCCATTGCGCTGATCCCGCCTGCGTAGAGGTGCGGATCGCCGACGGCGTCTTTTATCCCGGTCAGCTCGCCGACTTTTTTTATCACCCGCTCGTCCTGGAACGCAAAAGTTATGTCGGCTATCAGCGGATCGAACTGCTCCAGCGATTTCGATGTGTATTTTTTCTCGCGAAAGCTGTCGAGCAACCGCATTTTGGCGACCGGCGGAAATACATCGAAAAATTTCCAAGCGGTTTCTTCCGGCAAAAGACCGTCAATCGCGCAATACCGCGTTTTTAACGTATCCTTTTTGGCTTGAAAATCACGGCTGATCGCGTCGGCGCCATTCTCCAAACGCTTTAAAATAATGTCTGCAA
>JACDAY010000204.1 GCA_013695195.1 Blastocatellia bacterium
AATACGTGGGGGTCGGCGCCTCGAACGGATCGGCCTACCAGGCGGGTCTGAGCGCGGGCCTGACGTATGGCGTCACGGCCGACGTTCAACTGGATCTAGGCGGTCGCGCCGGGCTCAATGCCGCGGCCGAGGACGGCGGCATGTTTACCGGCATCACGATGCGCTTTTGAGCAGGCTTCATTCATCCATGAAAAAAATGGCTGATGTTTTCCTTCGCCGGCCGGGCTGGCAAAGCCTTTCCAAGCGAGAGTTTTTAAAAGCGGGCTTGGGAACCGCGGCGGTCGCGACCCTGGCGACGCTCGGCGGCCGCACGGCAGAGGCGTGCAACAGCCCGACCTGCGCGAAAAACAAATACGGCGGCCCGGGCGCCACCGTCATGGTGCCGATGCCGGGAATGAATGCGGATGTCGACCACGTCGCCAATGGCTTCAATCCAACCGACATTTTGACCGACTTCGACTGGGGCCGGGAAAGCGTTTTGCCTAACGGCCAGACTTTGCGCGAGTACACCGTCTCGGCCGTCGACAAGACGATCGAAGTCGCGCCCGGGCTTGGTTACCCGGCCTTCCTTTACAATGGCCGCCTTCCCGGGCCTACGTTACGGGCGCGCGAGGGCGACCGCATTCGCATCGCTTTCACCAATGGCAGTTCGCATCCGCACACGATGCATTTCCATGGCATCCACGCCGGCAACATGGATGGCGTCTTCGAGCAGGTGAAGCCGGGCAAGAGTTTCCTCTACGAATTCGACGCCGAACCTTTCGGCGTCCATCTCTACCACTGCCACACCGCGCCCCTGGCCAAGCACATCGCGAAAGGTCTCTACGGTGCGTTCATCATCGACCCGCGCCAAGGCTGGTCGCAGCCGGCGGACAAGGAATTCATTATGGTTCTGAGCGGGATCGACATCGATTCCGATGATGAAAACGACTTCTACGTCGCGAATGGCATTCCCTTTCACTACGACCGCTATCCGATCTCGTTCCGGGTTGGCGAGATGATCCGGCTCTTCGTCGTCAACATCCTCGAATACGACCCGATCAATTCCTTCCACATCCACGCCAATTTTTTCCACTATTACCCGACCGGTACGAGTCTTACCCCGAGCGAGTTCACCGACACGATCTCGCTCGTGCAGGGGCAGCGCGGGATCATGGAATTCCGCTACAAACAACCGGGCCGTTTCATGTTTCACGCGCACAAGACCGAGTTTGCGGAGCTCGGCTGGACGGGATTTTTCGATGTCACTGCCTAACGACCGCGAATCTGCCATGCCCGATCAATCCAAGCCCGCGGCTCTCCGGACCGCGCTCATGTTTCTCCTCCCGATCATCCTCCTGGCCGGAGTCATCGCGGTATTCCTCGGGACGAGCGGAGCGGGCCTGAAAGTGGAGCCGGTCGCGCCGATCGAGGCTCTGGCGTTCGAGCGCACGGTGCTGGAGGACCACCTCATCCAGCTCCGCGTCCGCAATGTCAGCCCGGAGCCGCTCACGCTCTCGGCCCTGAACATCAACGACGCCATCTGGCCCTTCCGGGTCGAGCCCTCGGCCACGATCCCGCGCCTGGGCCGCGCCGTGATTACGCTCGATTACGACTGGCTCCCGGCCGAGGCCTACCGGATCACGCTCTTTTCCGCGAATGCGATTGCGTTTAGCACCGCGATCGAGGCTGCGGCCGAGACGCCGAAGCGCGACACGAAAACGTTCTGGAGCTTCTCGCTCATCGGTCTCTATGTCGGTGTCATCCCGGTTTTTCTTGGTATCTGCTGGCTGCCGGCGCTGCGGCGGCTTGGCCCGGGTTTCTTCGTTTTTCTCATGGCCCTGACCGCCGGGATGCTGGTCTATCTCGGGATCGACGCGACGCAGGAGGCGCTCGAGCTGCGGGAAGGGATCGGCGACGCCCTGCAAGGCACGGGGCTGGTCGGCATAGGCATCGCCGGCTCTTTTCTTTTGCTTTAGGCGATCAGCCGCCGGGAATCCCGTGCCGCGCGCGGCGAGGCCGAGTAGCGAACTTCGCTCGCGTTCCTCATTTCCATCGGCATCGGGCTGCACAATTTTGGCGAGGGGCTGGCCATCGGCGCGGCCTACAGTGTCGGAGCGGCGGCGCTTGGCACCTACCTCGTGGTCGGCTTTATCG
>JACDAY010000213.1 GCA_013695195.1 Blastocatellia bacterium
ATGGCTTGAAGGCGTATCAATTGATAACTTCAAAAATTACTGATAAACGAAATCCGGTCGCGCTCTATGTACCTTATTCAGATTTTGTCATCGAACGCTGGAACAATTATTTTCTGCCGGCGCTGGATGCTTTCCGAGCGCTCGGCTATCCGGTCGATATACTACCTTACGCGCCGCGGATGGACGAATCAATTTACCCTTATTATCCGATTCATCACAACCCGGATGTTCTGGAGCGTCTGCTCAAAGAGAGAACTGTGCTTGTACTGGCAAATGTTTCAGGATTTCAGCAAACCGACAGTGATCTGATAAAAGCTTTTGTCGAACGCGGCGGCGTGATTGTCGCATTTGGTCCGCAGATACCGATGGGGCGGACATACGAGCGAAAAGAGATTTTCGGGGTTGATGAAACTCTTCAGACGAAGACATACAGCAAAGTTGTTGTTAAGGACGCGACCGGAGATCGCGTAAAAGCCGGGAGCCATTTTACTTTGGGCGAAAATCAACTTCCGTCCTGGATTACAAACAATGCGCGCGTCATCGCAACTTTTGAGGATAACTCGCCCGCGGTGACACTAAATAAATATGGAAAAGGAACAGTTATAACTATTATCCCAAATGCGGAGTCGGCAGTGCAAAATATGCCCGAACTCGTGCGCGATGTTATGGCGCACGCTGTAACATCTGCAGGAAGTAAACCGTTAGTCGATATTATCGGAGGCAGCGAAAAGAAAGATGTAGCGGTTCAGGAAATACCCAACGGTTTTCGTGTCGCCGTCGTCAATCACGACTCCAGTGAGCTCGAAGTGGTATTAAGACCAGTAAAGATCGGAACGCAGCGTGCTTTCGGGTGGGTTGATTTGGTTTCGGCTCAAAAAATAGCGAACACGGGCGAAGATTTCTCGCTGAAGTTGAAAATTCCAGGCGGCGGCTTTCGTGCTCTTGAATTTCGTCAAACTTCTGCCGATTGATGCAGAGAGTATGATGGGTTAAGAGGTGGTGTTATTTCCAATTCACCGGCAATATCAAGCCGCTCGGGCTCTGACTCTCTGCTTGCCTCGTCTCGACTTTGCAATACTGTCGCCGACTTTTATTTCTACTATTGTCTCAGGAAATTTAACATCTTTTAAGGTAACCGGGGATATTAGTTGAAAACGGATTGGGATTATATAACTATCTGGAAGTATCCGAGTTGAAGAGATTACCTGCACGTCAACTTTCGGTTTCTCATTACCCGTGATTCGTATCAATCCAGAGGATGGACGTAGCTCCAACCCCCTCGGGACAACTGCGCTCCATTTAAGCGTCAGCGATTCGGGAACAATTTTTTGTACACCGAGAGAGAACTTTGCCTCGCCACCGGGCGTCACAGACAAATAGTCATCGCCATATATGAAACCTATAGCGGGGGACTGTCCAATTGTAAATGATGGGGGCATATCGGCGACAGCACTTCCCCATAAAGGATTGGGCGTCCCCGCCAGCGTGAACTTCAAGATACTTGTGCTCGACCTGAAAGATTCAACCGGCAGCCATGTTCGGGAGTATGGTTTGCCGTTTAACGTCAGACTCTGGACATATGGGTTTTTTGGGGGCTTGCCATCGGCAACGATATGTATCTGTCGCCCATCACCCAGTCTGATCTTAACGGATGAAAAGCTCGGGCTGCCGATGACAAAGCCGCCGACCCCGGGTATTGCGGGGTAAAGCCCGATTGCGCTCCAGACGTACCAGGCCGATGTAGCGCCGAGATCATCGTTGCCAGGCAGTCCGTCGGGAGCTGCCTTAAAAGTTTCGGTCATAATCCGCCGCACCGTTTGCTGTGTTTTCCATGGGGATCCCGCAAATGTATATGCGTAGGGCGAAACGAAACTTGGCTCGTTAGCCATATTGAAATGTGGACGCCCCCATCCTGTCAGTTCTTTAAAGAATCTGTCGAGTCTGTGGGTTACTTCCGCGTTTCCGCCGATAGCCTGAAATAACCCCTTGTAATTGTAGGGAAGCATCCATGTGTATTGCCAGGAGTTGCCTTCCTGGAATCCCGCCTGGTTGTTTTTGTCCCAGGGCACTTCGCTGCGAGGAAGGACGTCGTCTGCATCAAAACCCTCAAGGAAGACGCCGTTTTCTCGCCGGGGGCGGATAAATCCGATCTCTGCATCAAAGAGATTTTGCCAATTCTGCGCGCGCTGCATGAATGCGTTGTGAGTTTTAGCGTCGCCGAGCGATCTGGCAAATTGCGCGATGCAGAAATCGTCAGTGGCATATTCAAGCGTCACCGATGCGGAGTTCACTCCGGCACTATCGAAGCCTGAGGAATAAGGAACGTAACCGCCCTTAAAATACTCTGCAAGGCGTGGGCGCTCCCTGTATCCGTGAATTCCCACTCCCGGCTGGGTTGCCGCCTTAAGCATATATTTTAGCGCCGAACCCTTATCGAATTTCCGAGCGCCGAAAGCATATGCAGAGGTAATTAAGGGGACTGGATTATCGCCACCCATTACTGCTGTTACATCGTTGGCGAGTACCCATTTCGGAAGCCAGCCGCTCTGCTCGGCATCAACGATGAGCGACTGCACCATGTCGCTTGTTTCGCGCGGCGCCAGAAGGGCTTGAAGCTGGACCTGGCTTCGGTAGGTGTCCCAATCGGAAATGTTAGTGTAATGCTGGTAGCCGCGCGCTTGATGGATCATCCGATCAAAACCGATGTAATCTCCGTTTGCGTCTGAGAAGACGTTTGGGCTGAGCAATGAGTGATAAAGCGCCGTGTAAAATATCTGTTTCTGCTCGCGGGTGCCCTCATCTACTTCGATACGACTGAGCCACTCATTCCATGTGGTACGAGCCTTTCGGCGTACAGCATCGAAATCCCATCCGCTGTTTTCAGTTTTGAGGTTTAGGAGAGCATTTTCAACGCTCACGAAAGAGATTCCAACTTTGGCTTTGACCATGGGGTTTTGCCTTGTATCGAAAGTCAAGAATGCGCCTGACTGCTTGCTTGTGCTGCTCCGCAAACGGGGATTGACAGCTCCTGCATTCCAGGTGCCAAAGGAGCTGAAGGGGCGGTCAAACTGTACTGCGAAGTAGATTGTATAGACAGTATTACTGCCGCAAAACCCTCCGCTCATTGCTGAGCCAACGACTCGGTCTTCGCCGATTACCTGCACGGAAGACATGCTATTGCCCGTAGCGCTCCCGCCAGCGTTAATCAATAGATTCGCTTCCTCGGTTGAAGGATATGTGAAGACTCCGAGTCCTGTTCGCGCCGTGACGCTAAGCTTTACTTGAATTCCGGAACTGGAATTAACGCTGTAGAAGCCTGGTGCAGCCTGTTCATTATTGTGCGAGAAGCTTTGAGAATAATCAGACGGATTCGTCGCAGGTGAAGCCCTTATTGGACCAACTATCGGCAGGAAAGGAATATCCCCGAAAATTGGACATCCCACGCCGCTCAGGTGCGTCAAACTAAAACCCCGAATTGTCGAGCCCTGATATTTGTAAAAGCCATTGCTGGTTGTGTCGGGGCTCCACTGTATCATCCCGAATGGTAAGGCAGTCCCCGGGAAAGTGTTCCCAGAGCCGTCGGTTCCAATAAATGGGTTCACATATCCAGTGAGATCGGCTTCTTTCTTAGAAGGGAGGCTGGCCCTATCCTTAATCGTGGGATCAATAGACTGATGAGCATGAATGACACCCGGAACCCCGGTTACCAACAACAAGAAAGTTAAAACGACTCGGAGACTTTTCATAAACTATTTTTTGTTATTTTCAGGCGGTTGATTCTCTATCCTCCTTATATTTTTGGATACTTCCGCGACAAAACGATAGCCTTGACCCTGGATAGTCTGAATAAAGGCGGTTTCACTGCGGGTTTCGCCTAACGCCTTCCGTAGGGCTGCTATTCTCACGGTTAAATTATTCTCTTCTACTACTTGGTCGGACCAAATTTTGCTCATTAGTTCATCTTTGGTCAGAAGCTCGCCGCTGTTCTGAACTAAGTACAAAAGGATGTCGATTGACCTAGGTGGGAGCGGAATATGTTTGTTATCGCGCCCAAACAATCGGCGCGTCGCTGCTTCTAAGCGAAATTGCTCGAATTCATAAAACTCTATCTCTTTTTTTTCAGCAGCATTTAATACCATCGATGCAAATATTCTGGTGGGCTAATCACCTTCATCTAAAACTAGACTAAGCTGAAGCCGTAATGCAAGTAAACCTTATCGCTGGAGCCGACACGCCAGCACCGCCAAGAGACTCCGCTACTCCTTTGTCCCATTGTCGGTCCGCGTCGTATGTCAGTTTGGCGAGTTAGTTTTGTCCCAGCGACTGCGGTAGTTCGTTGAGAAACATTTATTCGTAGGACTCTGTCAGGGCATCCCGCAAGATTTTCTTTACCGTGCCCCCGACTGTCCTTTTATCAGCCGTCGCCACGCGTTACCCGCGCCAAGAGCCTCCGTCCAGCTTAACAATCCGGCGCTGAGGCGGGCATATCGAGAGGAAATGTCTTTTGACGCTCCGCTTCGGTTCGTTTGTCCGAAATCGTCGGTATTTAAACATGAATCTACCGTTCTCGGCATTGTATTGCAGGAGTACGTAAAGTCTTCCATCGATTTCAATCGAATACCCGGTACGGATGTGAAGGCTTTGGTTTTTAGATCCCCAACAAACCGGTTATCTAAAAAGTTATCTAAGACTCGGTGTTATCGTATGTTACGTTATGTTACAGATTTTGGGGTCAACAAAAGGGTAAACGGCCAAAATCAGCTGTTTTTAGGGGTCAACGTCTGACTTTTGTTACCGTATGTTATCGTATGTTACAAAGGGAATGAGGCTGTTAACCGAAGGGTTGTAAGTTCGAGTCTTACCTGCGGAGACAATCAAATCAACATACGGGCACCGAGCGAGTGCCTGTTTCGCGTTTGTGACACGGATTGTGTCATAATTGACTCGCACATGCACAATTCATCAGATTAACGAGGCCTCGGGGAAAGACTGGGAAGGCCATTTGCCCTCTACGAGCGAATCCGGTTCAAGTGCGGCAGCGGCTTCGTTTAAGGCTTTATTTCCCCGAAGTTCCGAACCAACATTTCTTCAAATGATCTGATGCGATTCAGGCATCAGAATAATTTCCGACATCACGCCTTCGCCTTCCTGCGTCGCGGCAAAAAAGATGCTGCGCGCCGCCGCGTCAACCGAAAGCATTTTGTCGCGTTGAACTTTCATCTCGATGCTGTCCCAGAACGAGGAATCAACGCCGCCGAACGAAGTGCATCAAAGAAAATCGAACGCCGTGGCGTTTATATTCCTGAGCGAGACATTTAATCATACCGGTCAAAGCGTATTTCGCCGCACAATAGCCGGAAGCCTGCATCATCGGCGCTTTGCCGAGAATGCCCGGAATCGCGACGACGCGCCCGAATTTCTGCGCCGCCATCTGCGGCAAAACGGCTTGCAGAACATTGAAAGCGGTTCGCACGTTGGCGTTAATGATTGTCAAAATCGGCGGGCGTAATATCGCCAAACGGTTTGAGGACACCCATTCCCGCTGCATGAATGAGATAATCAATCGACCCGAATTTTTCGATTGATTCAGTGACAAGCGCTTTTACATCGGCTTCAACACCTGCGTCGGCAGGTAATGCCAAAACGTTTTGATTGCCATTCCTCTTGAGCTTGTATTCGAGTTCCGCCAACGCGGCTTCATTGCGTGAACTGAGAACAATATTGATCTCAGCATCGGAAAACAGCTCGGCTGTACGCCGCCCAATACCGCCTCCGGCACCGACGATCAAAACGGTTTTTCCTTCTAAATTAGTCTTATCGTTCATCAGATGGTCTCGTCAGGATACTTTTTTCAACCAAAAGATTCGTTCGGCATCTTTATAAAATGCCCATCTCGTCACGCTTTGTCTTCAAATAGCGTGTCAGATTTTGGTGATATTTAATGGAGAGCGGCACGCGCTCGACGACTTCTATTCCGCAGTCTCTCAGCGTGCGAATTTTTTCAGGATTGTTCGAGATCAAACGAACGCAATCTAGACCCAGATCAAGCAGGATTTCGGCGCATTGTTCGTAGCGGCGTAAATCAACATTCAGACCCAACCGTTCGTTGGCCTCAATTGTATCCGCTCCCTTGTCCTGTAGGGCATAAGCGCGAATTTTATTGATGATGCCGATGCCGCGTCCTTCTTGCTGCTGATAGACAATCGCGCCGCAGCCTTCTTCGGCAATCAGCTTCATGGCTGCTTCGAGCTGCTGCCCGCAATCGCATTTAATCGAGCCGAAAACGTCTCCGGTTAAACATTGCGAATGAATGCGTACCAGTGCCGGACTTTTGGGCTTAAAAATACCCCGCGTCAATACGACAAATTCTTCATCTGAAACAAGCGAACGGTAAGCGATTATCCGAAACTCGCCGAATTTCGTTGGCAACTTCGCTTCGGCCGCGTGCTCGATGGTTTTAATTGATTGATATTTTTCATCACAGACGATTCGAAATCGTGATGCCAAATGAGGCATCAAATTTACGGGCGTATTATCCAAATTTTGAATCATTATTGCCTACTTATTATTCTCTATTTGTATTACTTGTTTTCTCATTAGTGCCCATTTCATGAATTGTGTAGGCAAATAGCGCGTAGCAAACCGCTAAACCAACGAGTAAACCGACTATGAAGATAATGCTTGTCATTATACCTGCCTGCCTTTCGCGCTCGCTTTAAAGAAAAGACCAAAGCCAAGGATGGAGGGCACCCATAATCCGACAAAAATTCCGGCATCTCTATTTTCCGCGCCAAACACGCCGTACCATAGAGAAACCGAAAATAAAAAAGAAACGAAGGCTGCAATTAAAATTATGTAATCTGGTTTGCTGAACATAAATAAACTCCTTAAAATAATCAAAAAATGTAAATGATGGACAGAATCTCTAAATGAATCCTGAAATTCTGTCCATCCCTGCCCCTTGTTCGTTCTGTGCATCTATGCTTGCCATAGATTTTTTTTGGCAACTGAAGCGGTTTAATCAACCGACGCATCGCAATCAGTTTTTTTCGGTTGATTGAGTGTTGCGCTCGCGCTCGCAGTATCGCCAAATATCAATAAAATCTCCTCGGTTGCCGCTTCCGCTTCTTCGCGCGAAGCGGTCAGCTTTCTGGCCCATGCCCAGATGAAATTACCGTAAGTATCAATGCAGTCTTTAACGGCAGTTTTATCCTTTTCCGCAATCCTTCGTAGAATGGTCGAAGTCTCCGTTTCTTGAATTCTTCGCGTTGCTGAAGCAATCATTGTATTTACCTTAAAAATTCTCTCATCAAGCTGCTTTGCTCATGAAAGATTCGCTGCCAAACATCCTGCGAATTGCCAAAACTTCTTCAACGCGGTTGTTTTCTCGGCACTCGGCAATCCAATTTGAAACCGTGTCCGCCATCATGCAGTGCAAACGGCGTTCAATTTTTTCTCCGCTCATCGTTGCTACCAGCTTTGGTTCGGA
>JACDAY010000217.1 GCA_013695195.1 Blastocatellia bacterium
TCGATTCCTTTCTTTTTGAGTTCAGATACCAAACTGGCACTGGAATGTTCGTTCGGTCAGGAACAATAGGCAATTATCTTTTTGCCTTTTGGGATCTCGTTAAATTTGGCGGTTAGCGTTGCCGCCGTGACGTTTATCGAGTCCTTGATATGCTCCTGTCTGTACGCAGCTTCATCGCGAACGTCAATTAGTACGGCATTTCCGGCGTCAAAATCCTTTTTTGCATCCGCGAGCGTAATACGAGCGGCGTCATGGCCGTCATCCGCGTGATCGTTTTTGGCTGCTTCCGCTTTCGCCGGAGCGGTGTTTTCAACTCTTACGGGCGGCGCCGCGGCGTCTGCACAGGAGGCGACATAGACGAGTCCTGTGATCACCAATATCAAAAGAAATTTATGCATTAAGTTCTCCTAATTTTTTAAACTACTTTTCGCCGAAAGCTTCCAAAACTTCATCGGCGTGTTCCGAAACATTTACCTTGTCGAATATCTTCGCGATTTTGCCGTCTTTGCCGATCAAAAAAGTCTTGCGGTTCGTCCCCATATACGTTTTTCCATACATGCTTTTCTCGCCCCACACGCCGTAGGATTCGACAATTTGCTTGTCAGTATCGGCAAGAAGATCGAATGGCAAAGCGAATTTCGAGATAAATTTTTGATGCGATTTTTCGTCGTCGGTAGAAACGCCTAAGACCTTTATTCCTTTTTGTTTATACACATCGTTCGCATCGCGGAACGAGCACGCCTGTTTTGTGCAGCCGGGTGTATCGTCCTTCGGGTAGAAATACAACACCACTTTTTGTCCGTTGAAATCGGACAATTTTACATCGTTTCCATTCTGATCCTTAGAATTAAAATCGGGGGCCTTGTCGCCTTGTTTGAGCATAATTTTCTAAATTTGTGTAAGCTTTATCATTAGGAATTATAGCATGAGCATTTTGAATATATGAAAAGGCTAAGTGAACGGCTTGCTTTGGAAAAGCTTCAAAAACTAAAAGATGATTTTACGAAATCGATAAAATCAAACTACGAGCACAAAGCGAAAAGCTGTCTGACGTGCGAAACTAATGGCGCATGCTGTCTGGACGCGCATTTTGTAAACGTCCATATTACAAAGCTCGAAGCTATTGCGATTCAAAATACCTTAGCAAATTTAACGGAGCATAATAAAGCGAAAATTTCTCAACGAATTGAAAGGACGATCAATAAATACAAACTATCCCGATTCGGCGACACCTTTTCTCAAACATACGCGTGCCCGCTTTTTGAAAAGGGAACGGGCTGTCTCGTTCATTTTGAAGGTAAGCCGCTTCCGTGCATTCAGCACGCGTGCTACGAAAACAAGGAAGATCTCCCTCCGGATGAATTGCTCGCCGAACAAGAAGGCCGCGTAGAGAAACTGAATATTCTCGCGTACGGAAAACGAACCACATGGCTGCCCCTACCGCTTGCGATTCACACCGGCCGTACGGATTGATCAGGACATATTCGCGGTTTTCCTCAATCTTCCGCCCAGGATCGTCATTGGAATAAGAAGCGCCGTAAAGATTACGTGGTACCAGATCGGAATATAGCTCCATGTCATAATTACGATCAGCAAGCCAAAGGCCACCAGCAGAAAACCGAGAATCAGCGGCGAGCGTTTGTTTTCACGGGCGATCAGCGCGGCCAAAAATCCCGAAATCACCGAGATTATCGAGCCGCGTACAATATTCATGAGAAGAATTGTCGTTTCTGCCATGTACGTGCCGCCACTGGCAACGGCCGCTTCGAACGCGATTTGATGGGCGCCATACCACTCCGGCCAAATGGCCGAAAAAATCTTCTCGCTTCCGACCCAAATTAATGACCATGCGATAAATCCGACAATTATGCCGAGGATTATCCGAACCATAAATTTCCTCCATAAGATCAGTTTCAAACTATCGCAAACAAGTTATACGACTCCAAACAACTACGCAAAGATTATGATGATGATTCCGTGTAATACACCGATTTTGTGTATTATTGAGAAAAATTTTCGCAAAATAACTTAAAATGCGACATGATTCTACGACGAATTTCGTCATTACAGCGGCAAATCTCGCTTGTCCGGCGAACCTGTAAGAAAATAATGGCTCGAAAAATTTTACTCCTTTTCCTGATTCTTGTGCTTGATATCGCTTCGTACGGCCAGGAGCCGCAAGCCGCGAAGATTGCACTCGGATCGAAAACCGCGAAGGACGGTTTTAGGAACGAGACCGAGATCGCCGGTAAATTTAATAATTGGCGTACCGACGAAGATGCAAAAATTTGGCTCGCCACGATGAATTACAAGATCGCGGAAATTGAGAATGTTGCTGCAACCAAACCGCACGGCGAAAAAGCGGACGTACAGGTCAAGATCACAATAAAAAAACGCGATTTCACCGAGGGAATTTCGATCAAGCTTGTGAGCAGCTCGAATGGTTTTAACCAAATAGACAAACGCTGGCTCGCGACTTATGCGAAGATTTGGAAAATGCCGGCGGATGTCGTGGCCGCGTTAAAATTCTTTCTCGGAGAAACAAAACCCGGTAAGCCTTCGCGGAATGCGGATCGAATGTTTCTCAATGAGTTATCATCGGAAGCCCGTGCAGCGGTCGTCGATTTCTTTACGGCTAATAAATCGAATATTCTTTCCGATCTTTTCAAAGGCGATGGCCGACAAAGCGCCGCCTGGATGATGGTTGCCTTGAAATCTCAGGAAAAGCCGCGTTGGGTTTTGAGAAATATCGAGGATACGATTCGGTTTTTTGGCACCGGAAATGTGTCAATAACCCGAAGTGGCAACCTAAAAATCGGCCGCATTACCATGCAGCGAAAAGGTGGCGACGGCGGCCGCGAAACCGCAAAAATGCTTCAATTTAAGATAAATCCCGTACTTCTGTTCGATGCAAAATGAGATTTTCCCGCAATCAAACTGTTGGCGCTTTAATTTTGCTTGGATTGATTCTCATAATTTGTGCCGCTCGTTTTTTCATTTTATATAGCCGCAAATGAATACGGATAAACGCGGATCAGTCAATTTCCGATCTGTGTTAATCTGTGTTTATCCGTGGCAAAGTCTTCCCGTAAAAATTCAATCTATGCGATTGCCGGGCCGACAGCTTCGGGCAAAACCTCGCTCGGCGTCGAGCTGGCTCTTGCGGTCGGCGGCGAGGTAATTAATTGCGATTCGGTCCAGATTTACAAGGGCATACAGATCGCGACGGCGAAGCCGACAGAGAGGGAAAAACGCGGCGTGCCTCATCATTTAGTAGATTATGTGCCGCCGGAGATAAATTACACCGCTGCGGATTGGGCGAGGGACGCGGCGGAAAAAATCCGGGAGATCGAATCTCGTTTGAAAATCGCGGTTCTCGTCGGTGGAACGGGTTTTTACCTGCGAACGCTGCGACGGCCTTTGTTCGACAGCCCGAAGACCGACGAGCATCTGCGGGAAAGATTAAGAAAAATAAAAGAAAACCGCGGTGCCGAATACCTTCATTCATTACTGCGTAAAGTTGACGCGGAATCGGCGGAAAGATTGTTTCCGCGCGATTATGTGCGTGTGATACGCGCTCTCGAAGTATATTTTCAAACCGGCAGGCCGCTCTCCGCGCAGCAGCCTGAACGCGTGCCGCCGCCTGAATTCGCCGACAGGATCGAGCTTTTTGTTTTGAATCCCCCACGTGATCTGCTTTATGAAAAAATAAACCGACGCACCGATAATCATTTTGAAAACGGGCTTGTGGACGAAGTGAAATTTCTTCTCGGCCACGGAGTAAAAGACACGACAAATGCGCTCGGCTCGCACGGTTACCGCCGCGTATGCGAATATCTGCGCGGCGAGCGAACTCTTGAAGGCGCGATAGAGCAGACGAAACAGGACGTGCGGAATTATGCGAAGCGTCAATTGACGTGGTTTCGCAGCGAAGAGAATGCTTATTGGCTTAACGGTTTTGGCAGCGATAACGGTTTAGTGAAGGAATTGCTTGCATATGCCGCTGTCAATGGATGAAAAATCGTAAAATGTTTGGAAAGAATACTTACGGAAGCGGGAATTCGGTAATTTGGTAAAGATAGTGCTTGTTTGAACGCTCAAATCTGATATAATCCGTCTCGTAATAATTGAATACAAAAGATCGACGGGAAAATGTATGGAAAAACAGGCTGCCCAAAATATCCAGGACGCCTTTCTGAATTCGGCCCGGCGTGAAAAAGTGAATGTCGTTGTTCACCTTTTACCAGGCTCGACGCTTTCCGGCAGAATTAAAAGTTTCGACAAATTCTCGGTCTTGCTCGACGTCGGCGGACAGGATGTTTTGATTTTTAAACACTCAATTTCCACTATCTCTCAGGAACGAAAGACCGAGTCAAACT
>JACDAY010000219.1 GCA_013695195.1 Blastocatellia bacterium
TCCAGTTTTACCTACCCGGTTGAATCGTAATAGTTTTTATCCTTACGGCTTCGACCGGGCGTTCTATTTCCTTTGGTTCCACGCCGGAGATCGTCCGCACATTATTCATCCCTTCAATAACTTTTCCGAAGATTGTATATTTATTATCAAAAGCCGGTTCACGTTTCAAAGTGATAAAGAACTGTGAATTCGCTGAATTAAAATCCTGGCTGCGTGCGGCTCCGACTATCCCGGTATCGTAAGGAATATCGGAAAATTCAGCTATAACATTTGGTTTTTGTGACCCGCCCTGGCCGTCGTTGCCAGGATCGTCATCTTTAGAGTTCGGATCTCCACCCTGAATAACCGATTGGTTTAACCGGTGAAAGGTAGTGCCGTCGTACACGCCTTCTCTTGCCAACTCCTTGAACCGTGCTACCATTTTCGGTGCGATGTTCGAATAAAGCTCTATCCTGATGGTACCGAAAGCCGCTGCGTTTTCCATTTCGATTACTGCAACCTCGCTGTCGGCAACCGGAGCAGTGCTTTTTTTGACTTCCGGAGCAGCATTTTTTACAGTCTTGCTTTCGCTGCACGAAACCAACAGGCCAGCCATTATAAACAGAAACACGAATGATTTGATTTTCATATTCACAAGCGTCAAAAAACTTTCTCACTATCCAGAAGGATCGTAACCGGCCCATCGTTTAACAGGTGCACCTCCATCCTTGCCTGGAACCTGCCGGTTTCCACCTTCGCTATTTGCTTACGTGCTTCGGAAACGAAAAACTCATAGAGCGGAATCGCTTTATCGGGATCAGCCGCGTCAATGTAAGAAGGCCGTCGCCCCTTTCTCGAATCACCGTAGAGAGTAAACTGGGAAACTATCAAAAGACCGCCATTGACGTCGGTTAGCGAGAGGTTCATTTTACCATCTGCGTCGTCAAAGATACGCAGACCCAGCGTCTTTTTGAGAATATATCCGGCGTCGCCTTCGGTGTCCCGAGAGGAAATTCCAAGCAAAAGCAGAATCCCGGTCCCAATCTGGCCGGTTATTTCGCCATCGACAACCACTTTGGCTTCCGAAACGCGCTGTAAAACGCCTCTCATCACGCGGAAGGCTCTTCTTCGATATAAACTTTATTCATCACTACCGGCTCAAGCGGTTTATCGCTTTGATTTGTCGCGACCTGTGCAATGGCGTCCACCACGGCCTGGCCCTCGGTTAACCTGCCGAATTTTGTATAACTCGGCGGCAGAGGATAATCGATATGCATAATGAAAAACTGCGAACCGTTCGTATTCGGCCCCGAATTTGCCATCGCAACGGTTCCTTTTTGATAAACTCCGTCGTAAAGAGGCGAATTCCGGTCGATCTCGTCATCGAACTTTCCTCCCCAGGCTGATTCGCCGCCGAAGCCTTCGCCCAGCGGGTCGCCGCCCTGGATCATAAAATTCGGGATAATGCGGTGAAAGATAACGCCGTCATAATATCCTTTGTCGGCGTGAAGCCTGAAATTCTCCGTTGCTTTCGGTGCATCTTCTTCCAAAAGCTCAAATTTGACCGTCCCCTTATTCGTTTCTAAAACTGCAATTCTATTAGCCACTTATTCAAATCTCCTATTTAATTTTCACCACAGGCTGGTCCGGATGAGCAGGATTGGGAATCACTTTTCGACTGTGGCAGTCAACCAATAAATCCAATACTTCCAAAACTGTTTGCCCGATCAAAACCTCATCGCCTAAAACCATAGCTCCTTCCGTTGTTTTTCGACCAATTATTTCAAACGTAATCGGTTCGGTTAAGTCAACAATTTCGTTCCTCCCGTCGGCGTATTCCGCCACTCTTTGACCGTCCACCTGTAAACCAAGTTGTTCCATTACATTCAGCGGAATAACAGAGGAAACTGCTCCGGTATCGATTAAAGCATCGGCTTCGTAGCTGCGGATTGATTCGTTTTCAATCTGTCCGCGACGAGCAAGTGCTCTGTCCAAAGCATTCGTCAGTTTTACTTTTACTCTAACTTCGCCCATCATTTTATATTCGGAGGATAAACTTCTCGATTGCTTCGGCAACGCCGTTTTCGTTATTACTTACAGTTGTATAAAATTCCGGCCGTTCGCGCAAATTCGAGTCTGCGTTTCCCATCACTACTGGTATTCCGGCAAATTCGAGCATCTCAAGATCGTTAAAATTATCGCCGATCGCCATGACGTGCTCCGGCAGCAATCCATTGATAGAAGCAAGCTTTTCGACCCCGATCCCTTTGGAAGCATCGGGAGGCAGCACGTCGATCAGTGTAAAATCCAGATGCGGATAAATTGTCGCTAAAAGAGTTACGGTATCGCCGAGCTCATTTTCCAGGACAGACTGCATTTCCAGCATCGGCGCACAGCCTCCCGAGAACGAGATATGAATTACCTCATTATCGGCCAGAGTGTCTTCCAACTTTTCTACGCGACGAACCGACATTTCCGCGTCTTCGCCATGCAGGCTTTTTGACCATTTAATATATTTTTGCAGCGGAATATTGCCGTCGGAAACGGTGTCGAAAAGCAAAGTTCCTCTGCCATGCGGGTCGACGCTAACGAGAGCATCGCCGCCGAACTCCTTTCCTACCCGCAATATTTCAGAGCTCGTGTCGCGGTGAAGTAATGAAACGTTCACTGTTTCAAGACTTTCAGCGTATTTCAAAAGAGCTCCGTTATGAGTGATAAGCGGAGCATTCAATTCCAGTTCCAACCCGACCGGACACGCATCGCGAAACCGCCGTCCGGTCGCAATCGTTACCAGAACCCCCTGTTCTTCGGCATTGCGAATAGCGGCCTTGTTGGCGTCGGAAATTTTACCTTTGAAATCGAGAAGCGTTCCGTCGAGATCGAGAGCGAGGAGTTTTATCATTTATGGCAACTGCTTTTTCCTTTGCAATATTTTAATAAAGATACGCAGAAGAATCGAGATTTGCCAGAAGAGAAGAATTGAAATGAAAACCGCCGCCAGATAATCAAAAGTATCTGCCACACGATAAAGTTTCTCGAGAAAATCAACTTTTGGTGAGAACTCCTCGCCCCATGGTGCGTATCGGGCATATAGTCCATAAATAAAAACAATGGCATAAAAGAGTGTTAACAGTGAAGATACTAAATATCTTTTTGTACCGAATAACGAGATAAAAATAAAGAAAGTTAAAAAATGAAGTCCCGCCGGAAGATGGGGACCACTACTTCCTGAAAATTGAATATGGGGTGTGCCGTCAGCCTGGCTTTGTAGTTTTTCTTGTTTTTCGGAAACCGAATAGTTATAGAAACGGGCAACTTCTAAGGTATTAATTGTGAAAACAAAGCTGAACACTGCAAAGGAAAAAATTACCAAAGAGATATGTTCTTTTTTGGAAATGTATTTGTTTGCTTTCATGTATTGTTAGACAACAAAAAAAAAGAAACGTCCGACAAGCTATTTTATCTGGTGTGCATCCATATATGCCCGAAGAAGCTGATTGATCTTGGTCTGATAACCGCGTCCCTGCTCCTTAAAAAACTCAACGACATCGTTGTCCACACGCAGTGTTAGCTGCTGCTTCCGCGGAGCGGGTTTCAGGCCTTTACGAATAATGGCATTTGCCCAGAACTCTGGCGTTGTCTTCGGAATATCCGAAAAATCAATATCTTCGTCACGCATATTACGCAGCCTTTCAATGTCAGTCCCGTATTTCTCTAAAGTAATTTTCTTGCTCATGTTTTTCAGCCCTTCGCGCAGAAATAATTCTTACGCTGTCATCATTATCTACATATGAGATCGCAACGACTGCACCAAACAAAATTCCGAGCGACAAATGGCGAATCTCTCCATAGTCAAAACGGTCATCAACTTTTGTAAGCATTTCGGTATCAAATACCCGAAACACGTCGGCAAAGTCGATATCATGCTTTCGTAAATTGCTGAAACGCTTTCTTTCATCCCATTCAAATCTCAACATAAGTGTAACTACAATGTGTAACTACGTCAATTATTATTCGCGTCACGCATTTCCTTCCTTTGCTGCTCAAGCCATCTTTGATATTCAGCCTTGCCTTTTTCAAATTCGCTCGCGGTTGAGTAAAAATGGTGTGAGCCGTCATTGGCTTGGACGTTCAAAACATAATAAATATAGTCGGTTTGAGCCGGATTCAGGGCGGCGCTGATCGAGCTTTCGGTAACGGATGAGATCGGGCCGGGCGGAATGCCGCCGAATCGTCGCGTGTTGTAAGGAGAATCGACCTCAAGATCGCTTTTGTTTATAGTGCCGTCCCAGCGGTTCTGCATCTTTGCAATATACACGGCTGTCTGGTCGATCCCGAGCGGTATATTTTTGCCCAGGCGATTGTAAATCACTGATGCAACAATAGACCGTTCGGCATCGAATTTCGATTCGGTTTCAACGAGCGATGCGATCGTTACGATCTCATGCGGGCTGCGGCCGATCTGCTTAGCCTGCTCTGTCCATTCCGGCCGCCATGTCTTTTTGAACTGCTCGACCAATGTTTTAATGATATCAGCCGGATTTGATTCTCTTGGAAAGCTGTACGTGCTCGGATACATATATCCTTCCAGATTCTTCGCGGCGGGCGCAATTTCTTTTATTAGTGCCGTGTCTTCCATAAGCAGAAGAATTTGTTTATCAGTCACCGGCGGGCTTTGAGGGAATCTTTCCGCGATGCGGCTTGCGATGTCAAAACGCGTGAAACCTTCTGGAATAGTTAGTTTGATCGTTCGCTCCTCGCCTTTTTCCAGTTCCTTCAAAACCTGTAAAGGCGTGATCGGCGATGGAAATTGATACTCGCCCGCCTGCAAATTTCCGGCGTCGCCAAGAGTCCGCAGATAAAGCTGCGTGGCGAATGAGCTGTTCAAAATACCTTCAGTGGCTAGTTTTTCAATAATCTCCATCGGCGTCGAGCCTTTTTCGATTACAACGTATTGGGTTGATTTAACGTGCTCATGGGGCGTGTTCAGGGAAGTATAAAGACAATATATAAAGCCGCCAGAGCAAACTGCGGCGAGAAAAAATAAAACTAATGCGATTTTTACGAATTTCATTATTTCTTCAAAATTTTACTTTTATCATGGAAAAGGAAGTACAGAAAGGAATAAGAGGAAAAACGAGGAGTATATTCACACTTTCACAGACTTCAAAAAGCTTCTTGAAATTGTGAAAACAGAAATGACAAACAGTTTGCACTGGTAAACGACAACTGTTCTACAATACAAACCGAGATTTAGTACAGCGAATAGGGCATTCTTACTTTGCGGTTAAATATTTTTCGATTGCCTGCTTTACAGCTTCGCCGTCCGGTTTATCCTTCGATGTAAATCGCGCGACTATTTTGCCGTCCCTGTCGATCAGAAATTTGTTGAAATTCCAGGTGATGTCGCCCGCGAATGCCGGATTGGTTTCCTTGCTCGTCAAATAGCTGTAGAGCGGATCCTGATCTTGCCCTACCACAGAGATTTTCGCAAACATCGGGAAAGTTACTTTATACTTCAGTGTGCAAAACTCTTTTATCTCGGCGGCGGTCCCTGGTTCCTGTCCGCCGAAATTGTTGGCGGGGAAGCCGAGTACATAAAAACCTCTCTCTTTATATTTATCGAATGTCGTCTGAAGCCCCTCATACTGCGGCGTGTATCCGCATTTGCTCGCAGTGTTAACGACAAGCAGCACGTTGCCCTTATATTTTTTGAGCTTTACATCATTGCCGTCGATGTCCTTCATTTTAAAGTCATAAATCGATTTGACAGCGACCGACGCGTGAGATGAATTTTCCATAAAGTATGCATGAAAAACCGCAAATGCAATTGCAGTAGTAAAAACGATAGCAATCAAAAATCCTGAAAATATCTTTAACATAAAAATTTCTCCTACTAATAACTTTCTAGGAAGTCTGGCTGTTAGTCAAGCGATTTTGAGCAGACTATTGCAACAACCGCGCCTACTTTTTGTCCTAAAATTTATCCGCTTTCTTTATCAAGTTCCATACGAATTTCTTCTGCCATCCTGGCTTCTTCTAGTGCAAGCGGCAATTCTGCGGAACGAGCGGACAGTTTTTTTAGCGCAATCTCGGAATCGGCAAGGCTGCCGCCTCTTGCAGCCGCCGCTTCGATCATTTGCAAACGCGTCTCGGCTTCATTGAGCATAAGTTTCGCTTCGTCGTTTATGGCACCGATCTTTTTAGCATCACGCTTGATTTGCGACTGAAACTCCTCGGATTTGTCACTTTTTAAATATTTCAGCTTGGCTTGTCTGCGTTGAGTCAAAAGAAGCTCGTGCTTGGACGATCTGACAATACGAGTTGCCGTTAACCGGGAAGCAAGAGTTTCGCGGTAGGCGTCGGCGAGCATCGGGTCGGAAGATTCGATTCCTTTCAACGCACGCTTTTCATTGGGCCTGAGCTCATTATTAAACCACGAGATCTCTTCAGCTCGAATTCCCCGGGCGGCTATACGCTCTCGCATCTCTTTCGTCCATTTCGAATGTTTATGAGCCATGACCCCTGAAACAATCAGGCCGGAAACGAATCCGATAATCGTAAGAATTATGCCCAAAAAGAAAATCGTGGCGGCAACTGGCGGAGTCGTTCCAAAAATAAAAAGCAGTATTAAAAAAACGGCAGCCGGAATTCCGGCGAGTATCAGAGGTGCCGACCATGCGGCGACCTTCAAATTTCGCCCGCGTGCAAGCTCCTTTCCCGAAACGTCATTTCTCGAACTTAATTCTTTCATTTTTACTTTTTTACTTTACAAACAGTGGAAACTTAATTCAATCTTTCGGCATCACAAAGTTTAATTATTGAAAAGAAATATATTATGATTGCGAAAGCGTGTCCGGCTTGAACGAGAGTATGTTAAAAACCATCATTTCTTTGCTGATGATTGTATTTTCTCTTACGCCGTCGATTTCCCAGACAACTTCCATCCGTGAACAACAACGTGTCCGAACCGTTTCGATTCCAATCTCAATTTTTACAAAACAGGAATTAAGGGATAATCAGACGTCTGAAATTATCCAGGTCGACCGCTTGATCGTAAAAGAAGACCGCGAAGAGCAAACTATCCTTTCCATTAGAAGCGTAGCGGAAGCACCGCTGGCACTGGCCGTACTTATTCAAGAAGATCTTTCATCATCGTTTAATCTGCAGCTCAGGGACATTGCAGCATTTATCCGGAATTTACCAAAAGGCTCGCGTGTAATGGTTGCGTATTTGCGCGGAGGAAGCCTCCAAATCAGACAGAGATTTACTGACGATTTGGAAACAGCTGCAAAGGCTTTGCGAATAGTTACTTCAAGTTCGATTGCGGCACCGAGAAATCCGTACGACGGCGTTGTCGACGCTCTCAACCGCTTCGATGCGTTGCCGGCCGGAAGGCGGGCGATTTTGCTCGTTTCAGACGGCTTGGACGTTTCGCAGGGATTATCAAGTTCGTCACCCGGACAAAGCGCGGATCTTGACCGTGCCATCCTCAGAGCTCAGAGACGGAGCGTAGCCGTGTATTCGTTCTATTCGGCGGCAAGCCTGACGGAAAGCGGGAATTCGCGTTTGATTCTTTTTGGCCAGGGATCATTGGAAAAATTATCCGATGAAACCGGCGGCAGGGCGTTTTTTCAAGGTTCGATCTCGCCGATCAGCTTTGTGCCATTTTTTAAAGATCTAGGGATACTTCTAAATAGGCAATTCCTTGTTACCTATCTCTCAACCCATATGAAGAAAGGTTATCACCGGGTGGAAGTCATCAGCACCAATCCGGCCGTTAAAATCGAGCACCCGAAAGGCTATTATTATAAGTAAAAAATTATTCTGAACGTGTTTTCAAGCCGCATGAAGGGCAAATTTTCACATCTTCCTTAATCAATAATCCGATCCAAAAAAGCGGCAGGAAAAACACCAGCAACACGGAAAATGTGATCCATCCCGCAGTGGAAATACGTCGCTCAGTTCGCGGCGTAAAACGGCTCATGCACTTTGGGCAGTGGTAGTTCGGATCGAGGCTTTGCGGGCCGTGATATGCAAGCGGTTGAGCTTGGTAAGTCTGCTCAGAAAGAGGAGTGTTTAACGGCTCGACTTGGTTTATCGAATTTCTTTTCCGGGACTCGCTTTGCGTCTGGTATTCGTCGGTTTTCCACGAATAGGGCCGCCTCGTTTCATATTTATAATCATTATCCGGCACTGGTTGCTGCATCAGAAACTTTGTTCCGCAGAAGCGGCAAAATTGACTTTGCTCGGAATTAGACTGGCCGCAGTTTGGGCATTGAATCATAACAGCACCGGTTTGGATAGCGAACTGCACATCCTCATTAACGAATCATACTAAAGAAAGTTTCCATTTTCGAGGGCAAATTTCAAAATATGATCCGCTCACCGTTTTTTACAGCTTTGTAAACCGCCTCGACCAGCTCCACCGACTTAAACCCGTCGAATGCGGTTACGGGAGGTGGAATGCCGTCGAGAATCGAATCGATGAAAGCCCGATCTTCCTGCACATAGCCCCAACGCTCCTCCTTTTCAGTCATATGCCAGGAAAGAGTTTCAAAATTGGCGTCCATGCCGCGCGAATCCAGCAGTCTTTCCATCTCTTCGGTCATAATTGTCCGGTGATGACAGAAAACTTCAATTCGTTCGAATGGAAAATGCCAGCTTGCGTCCGACGACGAGGCGAAAGTGCAGTGAAATCCGCTCTTGAATTTGACGATTATAGAGAATTCGTCGAGCTCCGGATACTCGTGCCGCGAGCCATAAGCGATGAGCTCCTCGATCTCCCCAAATTGGAACCGCATCATATCGAATAGATGGATTGTCGTTTCGTAAAGAAAGCCTCCGGTCACATTAACATCGCCTGTCCATACCGGATTTTTTAGCTCGCCGCGGTTCATTTTGATATGAGCGGAGTGAGCAGTGTCGCGTTTCAGCAATTCATTGAGCTTTGCGTAAACAGGAGCATACCGGCGATTATGCCCGACCTGAAAAACGTACTTGCCCGAATTTGCGGCATCGAGCAATTCCTTCGCATTCTCAATCCCGATCGCAAAAGGTTTTTCGCAAAAAACATGTTTCCCTGCCGCGATTGCGTTCAATGCGATTTCCTTATGAGTTTTATTCGGTGAACAAATCAGAACCGCATCACAGTTATCCAATAATTCCTCGCGCGAGACGCAAACTTTGCCGCCGATGGTCCGGGACGTTTTTTCCGCCCTTTCAGTAACAATATCGAAGAGCGCGGAAATTTCGGCCCGTTCGTCGCGCGAATAAATCCGCCCGTGAACGTTGCCTATGTA
>JACDAY010000227.1 GCA_013695195.1 Blastocatellia bacterium
CCCATCAGAGCGCATATTTTATTCTGTTTCTTGGCGCGTCGAATTTCCGCTGCGGTCGTGCAGGATATCAACACATCCGGGTTGCGCTCTACTTCCCTATTAGTTGCGTCGATCAGATCCATCGCACGCCGCATCGCACCACCGGTTTTGAGTGAATTACCAGAAACGTAAATCGAAAAAAATTCGCCGGTAATGCCGCCGGCTTTAAGACGCGCGAGGTCGGTGTGAAAAGGATCGCCGTCCTTGTGCCATTTGCCGACGGAATTTGTGGCCAGATTGAAATCTTCATCGACCATCGGCGAAGTAATGTCGTTGTGGCCGTCAATGACAATTGCTTTTTTGTGTATTTTCCATGCCTTTGCCCAAATCCTGGGGTCAGCGTCTTTCGGCATGGTTTGGCCGGAGACAGATAAACAGAAAGTAAAAACTATAAGCTGCAAAACGAAAATTTTCATATGTTTAGTGAGTGAGTATTGGTTTCAGGTTATTTTATCGCTTTTGCGCGAATTCAAGAAATTGAGAAAATCGGGCAGTCATCTGGTGGAATAGTAATTGCTGTCAAATTGACGGCTTTGATTTTCTGCGATTTGTTGTAAAAACCAATAAATTCCGGTCTTTGCGATACTTTTCCGTTTCCCCTTTCGGTTATTTAAACACATAAAACTTACAATCTCCGTCATAATCCGTGTGACAAAATACGGCACTTTTTGACGACTGCCACCCCATGACTCAAATAAACAAACCTCCTGCCAAAGTTTCATTGATCTCACGGAATTCCAAACATCACCGGATCGGCATTAGCGTTTCAAGCATCGTTCAGGAAAGCGACGATAAATACCGCAGTTTTATCGAGAATCTGCCGGTGCTTTTTTATGCTGTCGAGCCGAAGCCGCCGTTTTCCCCGATTTACATAAGCCCGGCTTTCGAGAGGTTTGGTTATCCCTTGGACGAATGGAGAACCGATCCTGAAATATGGCTTCGGGTAATTCATCAAGACGATAAAGACTGGGTTTTTAAGGCAACGACGGCTTCCACAAAAACAGGCAAAGCAGCTGATTACGAATTCAGAATTGTCGCTCTCGACGGAAGCATTCATTGGGTGCGAGATCGGGGCTGCCTTATCAGAGATGAAAATAATAATGTTGTGCTGCGCGAAGGAGTGATGCTCGACATCACCGACCGCAAGCTGGCCGAAGAAGAACTTCGACTGAGTGAATTGCGCTATAGAAATTTATTCGAAAATGCAAACGATATCGTGTATGTTCACGACTTAGAGGGCAACTACAATTCCATCAATCAAGCCGCGGAACGTGTTTTCGGCTACTCGCGAGAAGAAGCGCTGCAGATGAATATCAGGCAGATTGCTGCGCCGGAACATCTCAAATTGGCTTTGAATAAATTGAACGGAAAAATTGCAGGTGCGGGACAAACGAGTTATGAAATGGACTGCATTGCCAAGGACGGACACAGAGTTACACTCGAAATTAATAGCAGTGCCGTTTACAATGACGGCGTTGCGACTGCCGTTCAGGGTATCGCCCGTGATATTACCGAAAGAAAGACTGCTGAAGGAAAACTGCAAAGCTCCGAGGCTGAGCTGCGGGCCGTTTTCGCCGCCATGACCGACGTCATTGTGGTTCTAGACCGAAAAGGCCGATATCTCAAAATCGCCTCCACTAATTCGTCCCTCCTTTACAAACCGGCCGGCGAGCTACTCGGAAAAACGCTCCATGAAGTTTTCCCGAAAGCTAAAGCGGATTTTTTTCTTTCCAATATCCGCAAGGCTTTAACAAACCGGAAATCGATCCGGATGGAATACGATCTGGATATCAATGGTGAAAATTTTTGGTTTGCCGGAATTATTTCCCCGATGATGAAGGATTCAGTTATTCTGGTGGCGCGCGACATAACCGAAAGCCAGTTAGCGGAAGAAGCTTTGAAAATAAGTGAAGAGCGGTATCGGGATTTATTCGAGAACGCGAACGATCTGATATATACCCACGATCTCGAGGGGAATTTTACTTCGCTCAATCATGCAGGTGAGGTAATAACCGGCTACAGCCATAGTGAAGCGTTGACGATGAAGATTTCGCAGGTCGTTGCGCCCGAGTTTTTGGAAACCGCCCGGGAGATGACAGCCCGTAAAATTGCCGGCGAGCATACTAGTGCATACGAGTTGGAAATCATATCGAAACTCGGTGATCGAGTTTCGCTTGAGCTAAGCACACGGTTAATTCATCAAAACGGAGTGCCGGTCGGTGTACAGGGCATCGGCCGCGACATTACCGAACGCAAACGTGCGGAGGACAGGCTGCGCTACAATGCCCTGCACGACGCGCTTACGGATCTTCCCAACCGGGCCGAATTTATGAATCGGCTGAGACAAGCGATAACGCGAAAGCAAAATGGCGGAGCCGGCCGGTTTGCCGTACTTTTTCTCGACCTCGACCGTTTCAAAATAATTAACGACAGCCTCGGCCATGTCGTCGGCGACAAACTGCTGGTCTCGATCGCCCGGAGATTAAAGTCCTGTATCCGGCCGAACGATGTAGTCGCACGGCTCGGCGGCGACGAATTTACAATTCTGTTAAATCCGACTGGCGATCCGCTAGACGTCATAGGCGTGGCGGAACGGCTGCAATTCAAGCTGTCGGAATCTTTCAAAATCGATAACTATGAAGTTTTTACCACAGCGAGCGTTGGCATTATAGTTTCGGACGAAGTCGAGCGCCAGCCAGAAGATTATTTACGGGATGCCGATGCGGCAATGTACAGGGCAAAAGAATCCGGCAAGGCCCGTTACGAGATTTTCAACTCGGAAATGCATGTCCGGAATATGAATTTACTGCGGGTCGAGACCGATCTTCGGCGCGCCGTGGAACGCGGTGAATTTGAGGTGCTGTATCAGCCGATAGTCAAACTCGAAACGGGCCTCGTAGAGGAATTTGAGGCACTGATACGCTGGCGGCATCCTGTACACGGTTTGGTTTGCCCGGACGAGTTCATAGGAGTTGCAGAAGAAACCGGGCTGATAATTCCCATCGGACGCTGGATTCTGGAAGAATCGTGCCGTCAAATTGCCGAATGGCAAAGCCGCTTTCCCTTTGCGGTTTCAATAAGTGTCAATCTTTCCACAAAACAGCTTATGCATCCGTCGCTGATTTCGGAAGTTAAAAATATACTCGAACAAACGGGTCTTGATCCAAGTCAGTTAAAGCTGGAGGTTACGGAAAGCACTGTCATGGAACACGGCGAAAGATCGCTCAATGTTTTGGCCGCTCTCGATGCACTCGGAATATCGCTTTCGACGGATGACTTTGGCACCGGCTATTCCTCGCTAAGCTATCTGCAGCGCTTTCCTTTTAACCGGCTGAAGATCGATCGTTCTTTTATCGACCGTATGGACAAAGATGTGAAAAGCGGCTCGATTGTCAAAACTATACTTATGCTCGGGGAAAATCTCGGAATAGAGGTCGTTGCCGAGGGAATCGAAACCCACCGGCAGCTCGAATCGCTTCTCTCTCTCGGCTGCACTTATGGCCAGGGTTTTCTATTTTCAAAACCAGTAAATGCACGGGCCGCCGAGCAACTGCTTCATACAGCCGCCGATGCGTTTGGGGTTAAACGCCCGATGCGCCTGCTCAGTCTTGTAACAGAGCCATCGGAAATTCAGCAGATACAATAACAACATTCACAAGACTTGAAGTAGCGTTAAAAAGAGCCATCCTCTTTCCCGACCTGCAAATAATATTCCACATAACTAGAAACAGCTAAACTTGACCCACTTGCAGTTAGGGGGAAGGGTTGCTCTGCACCCGCCTCTTTGTTGGAAAAACAAAAACGAATTATAAAACACTATTACTTCGATAATTGCTCAATGATCTTTCCCGCGATGGCAGGGATAGGTTCGCGTTCGGTCGCGTGGTTTTCGGTGAATATTACCAGTACAAATTTCAACCCTTCAGGCGTTTCAATATAGGCAGCATCGTGGCGCGATTTGCTGGTCCAACCGGC
>JACDAY010000324.1 GCA_013695195.1 Blastocatellia bacterium
GTGCAAGATTAATTGTAAGAACGGCCAGCAAAAACAGATAAAATTCGCCGGAAAGTTTTAAGAGACTTTGAAATGGATTACCAGCAAAAATTGTCGAAACAGTAAAAGCTAATGCATAGAAGCTAATGAAAAGATAGAACTTGTCATATTTTATCTTTGTTTCGCGGCGTAATAAGGCTGCAATCCAAAAAAAGAACGAGACGATGAAAATGATATCGGCATAGGAAATGCGAAGTCCGGAATAAAAAAAACTGAACGGACGAACAATAGGAAGCAAAACAATTAATAATAGAAAAAACCATTTGGAGAATTTTAAAGTCATTGAGGATTTTGTTAGCCTTAGTTCACGTTTAAGCGTATCTTCTTTTGACAAAAAAGAAGCAAACTAAAGTTTGAGCTCATAGCGCTTAAAGTGTCTTTGTGATCTTGGCCAGCGAACGCGGAGCGTCAGGGTCAAGGCCTTTGGCTTTAGATAAATACGCGGCGAAAAGCTGCGCCGGAATAATAAAGGGAATCGGCGATAAAAATTCATCTATTTCCATTGGCATGGCGATGGATCTCGATGACAAAGCAGCAATTTTATCGTCATTTGTAATTGAAAGAGAGTCCGCGTGGAGTTCGTGCAGACGGTTTAACAGGTCGATATTGCTTTGCCGGGTAACGCCCGAAGGTGCAAACAAAATTACAGGAAAACGCCGTTCAACGATCGCCAGCGGCCCGTGAAAAAAGTCTGCCGACGAAAATCTTTCAGCTACCACATAGCACGTTTCCATTAACTTCAGCGCCAGTTCATACGAATTCCCGTAATTCATACCGCGGCCGACGACGACGCAGTTTTCCATGAACGCATATCGTTCCACAAGCCGCTCGATCTCAGGCTTTAGTCTCAACGCAAGCTCTGCGAATTCCGGAATTTTGTGATAATCGAGCCGATGATCGCCGAGAGCGGCGGCGAGCATATAAAAATGCATCATTTGTCCGGTATATGTCTTGGTTGCGGCAACGGATTTTTCACGCCCGGCGTGTATAAGCAAAGTTTCATCTGCGATCGTTACCATCGACGAAGCGGCCTCGTTAGTAATCCCCAACGTGTAAGCACCCGCGCTCTTTGCTGTCTCCAGGACGCGATTTATATCCGCGCCTTCGCCGGATTGGGAAACACCGATGACGAGCGCCCGGTTTAACTTTAGTTTAGCGTTGTAAAGCGTAAATACCGACGGAGCAGAAAGAGAAACCGGAATTCCTGTCGTAATTTCAAGAAGATACCTTCCAAATAGGGCGGCATTATCCGAGCTTCCGCGTGCCACGAGAACGATCAAATCGATATCCTTCTTTCGCAAAAAATCACCGAGTTTCGTGACCTTTTCGCGTTCCGCGTTGATGGTTCGCTCGAGAATTTCAGGCTGTTCGGTAATTTCCTGCAGCATTAAAGACATAAAAGACCTCGAAGAAACGGGTGCAAAGCAACCCTTCCTGACTGTAACCCCAGTTCATGCTTTTTGAAAACCAACTTTTTGTATATCAAGATAAATTAAGAAAGTTCACGTATAACATTTCAGTAAGGAAGGGCGGTTCACTCCCGCTCTTATTCCGATGACTGATATTCAATTTCCGAAGAATCACGGTTTTTCTCCTTCTCCTGAGTCATTTCGGTGAGCACGGAATTTATCGCTCCTCCGATCAACAGCGCCGTACCCGTCAGATACATCCAGAGCATCAGGATAATGACCGCTCCCAGCGAGCCGTAAGCCTTGTTGTAAGTATTGAAATACTGCAGATAGAGCCGAAAGCCGGCTGTGAAGGCAATCCAAAGCAAAATTGCGACAACAGCGCCGGGGCTTATCCAGACCCACTCGGTCTTATCGAAGCAGGGAAGCCAGCTGTAGACTACTCCGGTTGCGAAAATCATTACAAGCAGCAGAGCGGCCCACTGAATACTAACGAGAATCCAGGGTGAGGTAACCTCAAGACTCATCGAGATAAAAATCCATTGTACGAGCTGCCATCCGAATGTAACGGCGGAGAGCGCGACACCGATCAAAACAATAAAAAGCAGCGTTAAAGCCAGCGACTGTAGTTTTGTGTGCCACCAGGAACGTTCTTCCCGGTGTTCATAAACCGCGTTTAGCGAACTTCGTATGCTGTCCACGCCGGCAGATGCCGACCACAGCGTTACCAACAAACCGAGTGTCAATTTACCGCCGGAACTCGTTTCTACAATTTCGTCCAGCGTTTTGTAGACCAATTCGTAAGCGGAGGACGGCATTATTCTTGCGAGATAGCTGTAAAGTTCGGCCTTTAAGCTGTCCGTGGACTCCAATACTATTCCGAGCAGAGTTACAAGAAAAAGTAGCAGCGGAAAAAAAGCGAACGAAAAGAAGAACCCAACCTGGGCCGCACGGTTTAACAGATCAGTATCATCTGCCTTTTTATAAACCTCGCAGAAAAAAATCTTCCAGTCAAATTTCGAGATAAATTCCATTTATATCGATTATGCAAAGTTGTCCCAGATTGGGCAACTTATGTTCGCGCGCTTACACAGGCTATCCACGTGAGCGTTCCAGAAGCGTCATCGTCAAAACGCTAAGAAGCACCCTCACTTCATCGTCGGCGGACATCGGGCTGAGTGGCGACAAGTGAAATTTACCTTCGAAAAATGCAGGCTGTTTTTGAAGGCGCGCTATCCGCGTTTCGTCTATTTTCGAAACTATATAAGATGGATTGAAAAAATAACCAGTAAACATGCCCGCGACAGGGACTTCGCCGATGAGAGAATCGATTACCTTTATCCATCCGTTTTCTTCTCGGATTGTCATTACGTGTTTGGAGTCGGTATCAAATATTTCATAATTTGCACGCCACAGTGAACGCATGCCTTTTCGTTTGATTGAGCCGAGAAGATCTCCTTGCGCGTCGGTGAAATTATAAGTTGCCGAGAAATCGAGCATGCGATCGGCTTTGATATTATAGAGCTGCTGCGTCTGGCTCTCGTCGGCAAAAATATTTATATCTTCCTTCAGCTTGAAAAGCTTCTGTTTTACATATCCCAGCAAAGCGCCGTTTGCGTCGCGAATGTAAATCTGACTGGCGATAGCCAACAGCTTAAAAGAAAGTTCGACCGGATAGTTCATCGGAAGCTCCTCATCATGCGGACAAATAGGGAAGGATAAATTTCAAGCCTTGCCATTATAGAATTTTGGAACGCGTCTATCTATAGAGCAAGTAACTTCATACGAAATTGTACCCAATTCGGCCGCAATATCTTCTGCTGAAATCTGTAAGCCATTCTGAACGCCGATCAAAATAACTTCGTCGCCGATTTTTGAGTTGGGCAAGTCCGTAACGTCGAGCAGAGTCCAATCCATTGAAATCCTGCCGACGACCGGGACAAAATGTCCGTTTAAAATCGCCCGTCCGCGATTTGAAAGCGAGCGGCTGTATCCGTCCTTATATCCTATCGGAATCGTAGCGATTAGCGAATCTCTTTCGGACTTAAACGTTCTGCCATATCCGAGCGTCTCATTTCGTCTGACATTTTTAATATGCGCGATACGCGTCCGCAGGGAAAGAACCGGTTTCAGATGCGGCGTTTCTATATCTTTTGGTAAAACGTCGCCGCCAAGTCCGTAGAGAATGCCGCCGAGCCTTACCATATTTCCGAGCGAACCCGGATGCGCGACCGCTCCCGGCGAGTTCGCAAGATCAATATAGATAGGGTCAAAACCCTTGTCGCGAAACACTGCGACAGCTTCATAAAATTTTCGAATCTGCCCATTCGTAAATTCGTTCTCCTTTAAATTGTCGGCAGCCGCGAAGTGCGTCATCAAACCTTCAACTTTTACATTAGAAAACCGCTTCAATTCTTTCGCAAATTCCCGCACGTCTTCGACACGCACTCCTATCCTGCCCATGCCAGTATCGATTTTTACATGAATGTTAGTTATAACCCCGCTTCTCAGGGACGCAGCGTCAAGAAGCGCGGCATTTTCTATCTGATAAATAACCGTTGTCAGGTTGTTTTCTAAAAGCGTCAACTCCTGGCCCGCCGAAAAACTGCCGAGACATAAAATCGGCACACGAATACCGGCCTGCCTCAACTCAACGCCTTCCTCCGGCATAGCAACTCCCAGCCAGTCAATGCCTTCCGCTTCAAGACGTTTAGAACATTCTATCGATCCATGGCCGTAGGCATCGGCTTTTACCACCGCCATAAACCTGATGTCTTTGTTGATGAATTGCCGAACCGATTGAAAGTTGAATGTGAGATTATCGAGGTCGATTTCTGCCCAAGTTGGTCGTTGTATTATGAATTCCGGCATCGAAGGTTGAGAATGATTATTGAAAATCGCGGGTAAATATTGATGGCAAACGAATTAACTCAATATAAATGTAATGCCTTAAGTGTCTGCGACCTGACACCTCAAGTAAACTCTAAAGCGGAATATTCCCGTGTTTTTTTGGCGGATTCGTGTCCCGCTTATTTTGAAGAAGCGAAAGTGCCCGGATCAGCTTTGGCCGCGTTTGGGACGGCTCTATTATTTCATCAATATAACCGCGCTCCGCAGCTATGTACGGGCTGGCAAATTTTTCCTGAAGCTCGGCGACCTTTTGGCTTCTGTATTCGTCGGCTGCATCAGACTCGACGAGTTCTTTACGGAATAAAAGGCCTACCGCTCCTTCGGCACCCATAACTGCGATCTCCGCAGTCGGATAGGCAAAATTTATATCGGTGCGAATATGTTTTGACGCCATTACGCAATACGCGCCGCCGTAAGCTTTTCGGGTAATAACAGTAATTTTAGGCACCGTCGCTTCTGCAAAAGCGTACAAGAGTTTAGCACCATGCCTGATAATTCCCAGATGTTCCTGATTAACACCGGGCAAAAATCCCGGAACATCTTCAAAGGTGATTAACGGAATATTGAAACAGTCGCAAAATCTCACAAAACGGGCTGCTTTTACCGATGCATCGATGTCCAAAACGCCTGCCAGAAACGCAGGTTGATTTGCGACAATACCCGCCGAAAAACCGCCGAGCCTGGCAAATCCGATGACTATATTTGGTGCGTAGTGCTCCTGGACCTCAAAGAAATAATTATCGTCAACGACATTGTGAATTATATCGCGGATATCGTACGGCTGGTTCGATGATTCGGGCACCATGGAATTCAGCGCAGCATCCGCACGGTTTGACGGATCGAGGGTCGGAACAAACGGCGGATCTTCCATATTATTCGAGGGAATGAATGAAAGCAGCTCACGTGTTAATCTCAACGCATGCTCATCGGAATCCGCTGCAAAATGAGCCACCCCTGATTTTGCATTGTGCGTCATTGCTCCGCCAAGCTCGTCCTTTGTAACCTCTTCATGCGTAACAGTCTTAATGACATCGGGGCCGGTGATGAACATATACGAGGTATTTTTTACCATTACGTTAAAATCCGTAATAGCGGGAGAATACACCGCACCGCCGGCACACGGACCCAAAATGCAGCTTATCTGCGGTATAACGCCGCTCGCGAGCGTATTTCGCAGAAAGATATCCGCGTAACCGCCCAGTGAAACAACTCCTTCCTGTATTCGGGCCCCGCCGGAATCGTTCAATCCAATCACCGGAGCGCCGGTTTTCATAGCGAAATCCATTATCTTGCAAATCTTTTGGGCATGTGTTTCCGACAACGAGCCGCCAAATACCGTAAAATCCTGTGCGAAAATAAAAACTTCGCGGCCGTCCACCAATCCGTGACCGGTTATCACTCCATCGCCCGGATATTTTTCATTCTCCAACCCGAAATCAGTCGAACGATGGACAACAAACTTGTCGAACTCCTCAAAACTGCCCTCATCCAAAAAAAACTCCACCCGTTCACGCGCGGTCAATTTGCCGGAAGCCTTCTGTTTTTCGAGACGTGCGTGCCCGCCGCCTTCCTCGGCCTGGCGTGATTTATCTTTTAGTAGCTCCAGTTTATTTTTGATTTTTTTTTCGGGTTTCATAAATGTTACGGTTGTTTGTAGAAAATTATAATCTAAACCGTTCGATTTCAATCAATAAAAGCAAATTTAATTTTTTCTTTGTTTTCATTACAATTAAAAGCCGCTACATCACTAGGCTGTGTTGACATTTTGTTTCAGTCTCGTTCACGAGGCTTTCCCAAAGGGTCAATAGCAACGTCGTTTACGGCGTGGTTAAAGGCTGCAGACATTACCATAGCCGGTTTTAACGGGCTTATAAATCAATGGCGCTTAAGCCAAAGCCGGGGAAGGACGTTGAAACACCCTGTCAATTTGCTCCTTGCATTTACCACGCCCTAAAGAGCGTGGCTATGACCGCGAAAACGCGCGGAAAGACTGCTAAAGCAGCCTGCAAAGTTGAAATGTCAAAAATACCTAGTCTCGATATTCATGGTTCGCCAGTTTAGCGTAAAATGCAATATCTGCAACTGGCAGCTTTCTATTTCGAAGCAGAGACTATAAAAAGTAAGTAAGTGATTCAAACAAAAAAAATCGCGAGTCGCGAAAACCAAAGATTAAAGCTGGCCCGCAAAGCACGCGACGGAAAGGCCGGTGATAAGATATTCATCGAAGGTTTACGGCTTGCGGAAGAAGCTTTGCGTTCGCAAATTTCTATTAATGAATGTTTTGTCTCCCATGAATTCGGTGAGCTAAAACGGGAACGCGAACTGCTCTTTAAACTGAGCGTTGGCGAACTTCAAATTTTCGAAGTGTCGGACAGCATATTTACAACAATTGCCGATACAAAGAATTCACAGGGGATAATTTTAATAGGCGACAGGCCTCCCAACGGCCGGTCTTTAATTGAAAAAACACTCGGAAAGCAATACGAAAGCCACTCAATTGTTATTTTTCTGGACGAAATAAATGATCCCGCAAATGTGGGAGCGATTTTTCGTACGGCAGAAGCAGCCGGTGTTGCGGGTGTTGTAGTTTCGAATGGCTCAGCCGATGTTTTTTCTCCAAAAGCACTGCGTGCCGCAATGGGCGCCGGTTTTCGGGTTCCGGTTTGGGAGAATTGCGAAGTTGACGAAGTTTTAGCCTGGGCAAAGGATAATAAGCTGGTTTTGACGGCTGCTGACGTTAAGGCAGACATACTTTATACAAAGATTAATTGGCAGATTCCCCGTCTTCTTGTTTTCGGGTCGGAGGCTCACGGGCTGGATAGTAAGCTATTGGAGAAAATGGATGAGGTGATCCAAATTCCGATGATGAATGGCGTAGAAAGCCTCAATCTTTCCGTTTCATGCGGGATTTTACTTTTCGAGGCGTTACGACAGAACTCAAGCCTTTAATTGCTTCGTTGAATTGTCCCTGGCTTTAGCAGTGGTCAGTCCACACTACAGGAAGTCGACTTTAGCCAAAATCTAAAATAAATTTCAGTTCCTTAGTGCTTTAGCTCAATATCCGGCTAAAACCGGAGAGAATAAATATGTCCAACAACTAGCTGAAGCAAGTTGCAATTTAAATCTAGCAAATTGGACTAGCGAATCCGTAAATTAGTATTCGCCGGAATATTTGCATTAAAATTTGTAACGGCATTCCTGTTTGGCATCGCTGCACCAGGTTCCCGTGCCGTCGGGATTTGTTTTGCAAAGATCTCGGTTGCCGACGGGCTTTCGATAATTGCCAGGGCCATCGCAATTTCAGCTTCCAAGGTCTTGGCATTCGATTCTTCGACTTCTCCCAGCCGGTCTTTTGCCAAACCGTAGAATCGCTTTGCATCCCAATATTTGCCGGTCAAAAGAAATGCACGCGCCAAAAGAAAATAGTCTTCGGCTTCCTGAGGGTTTGACGTGGCCCTGATGTACGCTCCCGGATCGCTGTCAACCTGGCGCCGCCCTTCTTCAAATGCCGTCAGTGCAGTATTATTGCTTTTCATCTCGGTTAAAGCCGGCGGCGGTTCGGGTGCAAGTACAGCTGGCGTTTGCATCAAAAAGTAATTTAATCCAAATCCCAATAGCCCTGCGATCACTAGTGCAAGTGCAGAAAGGACTTTCTTGCTGTAACCGCTTCCGTATTCGGGCTCCTCGGCCATATTTTCGGGCTGGAAGTAAACAGATGGGCGGCTTTCAGTGATATTCGCCTGAGCAGGAACCGCCTTGTTTGAGACTGTTTGTGATATCGAAATTTCTTCAGGCTCAATATCTGATAAATCCCTGTTTTCTTGAGGCAGTGATTCTTGTTCGAGTTCCTGTTCCGGCTGCGCCTGAAATTCGTTGGCCGGAGTTTCGAACTCATTCAATTCCAAAATTGCATCGTCGGTGTCAGCAACTTTATCAAAAGGCGGCCTGGCAGCAGCGATTGTAACCTGCTCCATTTCAGGATTGTCAGACAATGAATTTCCATTGGCCTGGTTGCCTTTCTTTTCACCCGGAGACCTGACGATGACCGCCGTGAGATTATCTTCGGCACCGCGGCCGTAACAAATTTCCTTCATTTGGCGGCAAATCTCAGCAGGTTCCGTGTCCGATGATAAAAGGGAAGCGATTTCCCAATCCTCAATATGGCGGGTTATCCCGTCCGAGCAAAGCAAATAAGTTGTTGATGGAGCAACAATTGTCGTTTTCAACTCGATCTCGACAGTTTCCTCGGCGCCTAAGGCTCGGCTTATTATGTTCCGGCTCGGATGATTAACTGCCTGTTCCGCCGTCAT
>JACDAY010000325.1 GCA_013695195.1 Blastocatellia bacterium
CGCGTGCCCCGTTAATAGAAAAAGTACCAACGCCAACGCCGGTACGATTTGTGACTACACCAGGCAATGACAATGCAAAAGCAGTTGGATTGCCGGCGATCGGAGACTGGGTAATTTGTCTTGCCGAGATATTGCCGCCGCGAACAGGTGCTTCCGTTTGAAGCTGAGCTCCCGCGTCTGCGGTTACTTCGACGATTACTTCCTGGTTACCTGGATTTAATTCAGCATCCACGGCCGAGGTTTGATTAGCATTAACGATAATGCCGCTTTTCGTAACTTTGCCGAAACTTGACGCATTAATACTTACCGAGTATGTCCCCAGGTCAACTGCATCGAACCGGTAAAACCCTTCGTCATTGGTAACGACTGAGCGTGTTACCGTGGTCGCCGTATTTGTTAATATAATCTCGGCCCCCGGAACCACAGCTCCATTAGGGTCCGTGACTACACCGCTGACAACACCTCGGCTCGTTTGGGCAAACGTAGCTACTATGCTAAAAAGAACCAACAAGACTCCAAACAATAATTTGTTTTTCATTCTTCCTCCGAATAGTTAATTAAATGGGTACATAAACTCGAAATGCTATTTACTGTATAAATAAGCAAGTCACGTGCCGAAAGCACAAACAGCTACAACCATTGGTTCTATTGTAGTTAAACCTGCGACCATACGTTTAACGTTAAATTTCCCGTTCTGTATTTTGGATGAAATACAAGATTCTGAATACTTTGTCGTAGAGTTCCCTTCCGTATTAGTATGAAAAAAGCCGCATCTTTCCAGTTACGGCTTTTGTCGAAAGTGAATAAAGCTTTCCCGCTAATCACTACTTATACCCGCTTTTTTTACGTTTGCATCGACGCCAGAAATTCCGAGTTCGTCTTTGTCTTCGAAAGTCTTTCCAGTACGACTTCCATTTGCTCGACCGGCGACAGCGGATTCAGAACGCGTCGCATTACCCAGATTCGGCTGAGGTCTTCCTTGCTGATAAGCAATTCTTCCTTTCGCGTGCCCGATCGCTGCAAATCGATTGCCGGGAAAAGCCGCTTGTCGGACAACCTTCGGTCAAGGTGGATTTCCGAGTTGCCGGTTCCCTTGAACTCTTCAAAGATGACGTCGTCCATTCGCGAGCCGGTATCTATCAAGGCAGTGGCGATAATCGTCAAGCTGCCGCCTTCTTCGATGTTTCGAGCCGCGCCGAAAAAGCGTTTCGGCCTTTGCAGGGCGTTTGAATCGATACCGCCGGAAAGAATTTTTCCCGAAGGCGGCACGACCGAGTTATGCGCGCGGGCAAGGCGCGTAATCGAATCGAGAAGGATTACCACATCGCGTTTGTGCTCGACCAACCTTTTCGCCTTTTCGATAACCATATCGGCAACCTGAACGTGCCGCGTTGGGGGTTCGTCGAATGTCGATGAAATAACTTCGCCTTTGACGGACCGCTGCATGTCGGTAACTTCTTCGGGCCGCTCGTCTATCAGCAAAACGATCAACGTAACTTCCGGGTGATTCTCCGTAATCGAGTTGGCGATTGTCTGGAGCAAAACCGTTTTACCGGTTCGCGGCGGCGCAACGATCAGTGCACGCTGCCCTTTACCGATCGGCGTAACAAGATCCATCACACGGGCGGAAATATTATCCGGCCCGATCTCCATCGTCAGCATTTCGTCCGGATACAGCGGCGTCAGGTTGTCGAAAAATACTTTTTCGCGCGACTGCTCGGGAGCCTCGAAATTGATCGCTTCGACCTTGATCAACGCAAAATAGCGTTCGCCTTCCTTTGGAGGCCGAATCTGTCCGGAAACGGTGTCGCCTGTTCGGAGATCGAATTTACGTATCTGCGACGGGCTGACATAAATATCGTCCGGGCCCGGAAGATAGTTATATTCCGGGGCACGAAGAAACCCGAAGCCGTCGGGCAGCGTTTCCAAAACGCCTTCCGAGAAAATAAGACCGCTTTTTTCCGTCTGAGCGGCAAGTAGCTTAAAAATCAGCTCCTGCTTCCGCAAACCTGTTGCGCCCTCGATGCCCATTTCTTTTGCGATATGCGTCAATTCACTGATCGACATATCCTTCAACTCAGCCAGATTGAGCATCTCGCTTTTCGCACTGTCGTTCGAGGGCTTTGCGCCGTCATTTGAGGGCAGTGAATTTATGCTCTCTTCGATTTGGGCCGTTTCCTCTGTTTCCGGGGAGTCAAGAGAATTTTCGTCGTTTTGCACAGATTTCGCTTTGCGGGTAGGTGTTGTTTTAGTTGCCATCTTCTTTCGGTTTATAACTGTCAGGGGTTGTATTAATCCAAAGCTTTACAGTTTCAAAGTATTTATAGCTAAAAGCCATTAGAGCTGATTAGAAATATAAAGGTGGAAAAGTCGTATGGATTCGTATGTAGTAAAACAATGAAAATAGCTTGAAGCCATCTCACATTCTAAAGGGATAAATTAAGTATTACTACAATAAGACAAATAAAGCAACTACTATTTCAAATTTTTTTTATAGCGGATTCGATTTCGTCCCAGAGCGCGTCTCTGCCTTTTCCTGTTGACGCTGAATAGCTGAGAATTTTGCTTTCGGGAAGCAGTTTTTTTATTTCGTTCAGTTGTTTATGCAGCTGATTGTTTGACGACTTGTCGGATTTGGTCGCAACGACAATATGGTTTTTATTATTAAAAATAAGCCAGTCATTGAGCTGCAGATCAAGTTCTGTCGGCGAATGCCGCGAATCGACAAGCTGAATGCAGAGTACTAGTTCGTTTCTCTCCGAAAGATAATCGCGGGCCATAATTCCCCAATCGGCACGCATCGATTTTGAAACTCTAGCGTATCCGTAACCCGGCAGATCGACAAAATAAAAACTTTCGTTGATCAAAAAATAGTTGATGCTCTGGGTTCGTCCTGGTGTATTCGATGTCCGTGCCAAACCTTTTCTTTGGAGCAGCGAGTTCAATAGCGACGATTTACCGACATTTGACCGTCCAAGAAAAGCGATCTCCGACAGGCCATCCGTTGTCCAATGGGTCCGGTCAAAAGCGCTTTTCACAAACTCAGCGGAAGAAATTTTCATATCGATCTTTGCCCGGCTGATCTTATAATGATACCATCCGAATCTCCACACACATTCTCCCCGATTCTAAACCAGTTATCAGAAGATAACCAAAAGGAG
>JACDAY010000328.1 GCA_013695195.1 Blastocatellia bacterium
GGTACTTTGGCTCTTTTGGAAACAGGGGCACGCGAACAAAACAAAACCGTCGATGATGCTTTAAGGGAAGATGACGGCGGCCCGTTTCTGACACTGCCGCAAATCGGCGCGGAAAATATCGAAGGTGACAAGGCAACACTTGAGGTCCGGAATGTCGATACAGGCGAGTTTGAAAAGCTGCCTTTCGTAAAAGAAGATGGTGAATGGAAAGTAGCGATCGACGTTTACCTGAACAACCTGGATGCGGCCGACGATGAACACCCGAAGCTTTAATCTGATATATTGATTTCTTTGTGTCCTTTATGAAAGACTTTGTGATCTTTAGATCAAAAAAGAGTGTTTGACACAAAGATCACAAAGGTAAGGCAAAAGAACACTATTTTTGAAGCCTCTTTTAGTCGAATTTCTATTCATAAATAAATTAAATCCTAAAGCAGAGGAGTTTTTTAGTGGCGATAATCAAACCTTTCCGAGCTTTGCATCCCGTTCCGGAAAAGGCAGAGCAGGTTTCCTGTGTGCCTTACGATGTCGCTTACGAATCGGAAGTACGCGATTTCATTAAGAACAATCCGAATAGCTTTCTGCACGTAACACGCCCGGAAGCGGAATTTGCCGAAGATGCGAACCCTTCCGCCGAGATAATTTTGGAACGGGCAAAGCATAATCTGGAAAAGCTTATCGACGATGGAATTCTCGCGCTCGAATCGGAGCCATGTTTTTATGTTTATCGTCTTGCATTCGAAAACCATAGGCAAACGGGCATTGTCGCCTGCTGCTCACTGGACGAATACGAACACGGCCTTATAAAAAAACACGAAAAAACCCGTCCTGATAAAGTAGAAGACCGGACAGCCCACATGCTTTCAGTGAAAGCTCAAACAGGGCTGATCTTTCTAGCTTATCGCGGGACCGGTGAAATCCGACGGCTGATCGGGCAGGCCACGTCCGCCGAGCCGCTCTACCACTTTGAATGCACAAACGGGATTCAGCAAACAGTTTGGCGCATTTCGAAAACTGACGAGTTTATACGTGCCTTCGTATCTGTTCCGGCTTTATACATCGCCGACGGCCATCACCGGGTAGAAAGCGCGCGCCTCGCACGTAAATCGCTGCGGTATAATAATCCGGATCATAATGGAACCGAAGAATATAATTTTGTAGTTTCGGGCATCTTTCCGGCCGAAGATTTGCTGATATTAGCTTACAACCGTGTAGTCAAGGATTTGAACGGCCTGAGCGAACCGGCGTTCTTGACTAAACTGACGGAAAGTTTTGCCGTAAGTGAAACTGAGACAAAAGAGCCCCAAAATCATCGCGAGTTTGGCATGTATCTCAACGGTAAATGGTATAAACTGCAATTTGCCGCAAACCATGAACCCGAGCCGGATCCGCTGCGGCGGCTCGATGTGAGTATTTTACAGCGCTGTGTGCTCGAGCCAATTTTGGGAATCGATGATCCGAGCACTAATGAGCGGATCGGCTTCGTCGGCGGAGGCCGCGGAACGGACGAGCTCGAAAAGCTGGTTGATGATGGTGATTTTAAAGTAGCTTTTTCCCTTTATCCGACGACTATGGATGATCTTTTCGCCGTTTCCGATACGGGTGGAATAATGCCGCCGAAATCCACATGGTTCGAACCGAAACTGAAGGACGGCTTATTCGTCCACCTGATATAATTGTTCTCCATTGACTTCCAAACATGGTTGACTTGTTTTTTGGCATTAGACTTTAATTATGAAAAGTTTTTCCGAAAAATAAAAAGTGGATGTACGATTAGCGGCGCTTAAGAAATTTCTTGCTTAAAAAAAGAAATTCGTGATAATCTCACAACTGTTTTTTCGGTGGCGGGTTATGCACACTTAAAAGGCATTCCTCGCATCGGGCGAAGGTTTGCCTGTTTTGACCCGGTAACTTATTTCTTCCCTACCACCTTACTGCAACCTATACTCAAGTAAATTTCTTTCCAGCAAGATACGCCCAAAACCCTCACTAAAAACTATAAGGTTAAAGCATTAGCTTAAGACCGAAAGTGCTTTTGTTTGCAATGATTTATCTTGACATGAAGGCACGTAAATTGCTATTTTTCTTTTCCCGGCGAAAGGCTGGCTAAGCTGATATAAAGGAGTAATTTTATGGCAAAACCGCTGATACTTTCGTTAGACGGAAACGAGTTTCCCGTCAGCCTTCTAAAAATAGACCGGGAAAGGCTTTACGGCGCCATTGAGATCGAAGCTTTTGACGAAAAGGGGAACGAGGCTTCGCTTAAGGTGCTCGCGCCGGACGGGCAGACGCTGATAGACAAAGGCGGAACCTCATTAAGCACCGTAAGTGAAGAAGGCGCGTCGGTTAGCCGGACCGAGTTGACGGCTGTTGACAGCGAAGGCGAAGAAATTGAGGCGGTGCCATCGTCGTTCAGCCGGCCGAATGTATTATCTCCGGCCACAAATGATGATTATCTAGCTCAGATCGTTAAATCTGTGTATCTTCTCCAGCCGTTTGAAGATGAGAAACTGGACTTTCTTCATGATCATCTTGCCGGCAGCCAGATCTACAAATTTCCGTTCAGCTATCGCGGCGGCACCGAGTACGACAGCGCCTTTCTCGTGGGCCAAAAGACGGATGCTTTTATGATCGTCGGCAAACAGGCCGAGCTTCAGTTTGTAAAACTAAACCAGGCTGCGGTTTTGGATTCTGTCGAAGAAGAGGAAATCTCAGCAGATGATCTCGATTTCGACCTTTTATAGCACAGGACTAATTTGAGATAGGCGAATCCTTGTGTTCTTTGTGTCTTCCCTTCGTGAACTCTGTGTCAAATTTTTTTTTGACACAAAGGCCACAAAGTTTTTCACAGAGTACCCAAAAGGAAATCAATATGGCAATAAACATTAGTAATGCAAAAAACAGGGACGCGGTCGTAGCGGCCGAAGGGCTTGCGCCGAAGCGCGACGTTCGATATGTCGATAAACACGGACGGCCGGTTACTAACCGCAGGCTTTTGAAGAGCGATGTTACACACGATCTTCCTGAACTTTTGAAAAAGCGGAAGAAGCTTGAATCGGTCGCCAATGCCTTAATCAAAGGCGATCCGGAGATCGACATAGAGGAATTCGGAATGTTCCTGACCGATACTTCTCGAGTTTACGTGTCGAAGAAAGGGATCGTGCATCTTGTTGAGGAGTTTGAAGTTATAAAGAATCCTGACGGCACGGTCCGCGAGCGCCGCCCGCGCAAAAAGGAGCCGCAAAATATGAACAGCGAGATACCGCTGCGCTGGACGGGAAAATTTATAAAAAAAGAAGAAGCGGTTAACCGATTTGTGTTTACTAACAAAAAACAGCTTGTGCATGTAAACGGCCTGACCTTCGATTTTCTTTTTGACATGGCAAAAATTCTTGACAAAAAAGACTCGCTCCTGCTTATTCGCGGCGGTGAAAACGGGAGCGATCCGGTCGTGATGAACCGCGGCGGCAAGCCGTACAATGCTTTTCTTGAAGGACGAGTTAAAGGTGATTCGTACTGTCTGATCCTTCACCTTTCGAACATGGAATTAAAGAAACCTGCGGAGATCGAAAAGAATGAAGCTTGATTACGACAAAGGTAAATTTTCGTGCAAGCACGATTACTGCATCGGCAAAGTCACTTCGCTCGCCGATCCGACGCTTCACGCCCGGGCACAGGAATACAAACGCCGTCTGAGCGGTGCGATGAAGCCTTTGTCGGGACAGGACATTGCCCGCATCCCGAAAGGCAAAGGGTTTTACGCCACACGCAAGTATGACGGCGAATTTGCTCTTTTGGCGTTCGACGGTGAAAATTTACTTTCGGTCAACCCCGGCGGAACGGTCCGCGTCGGGCTTCCGGCGTTTGCCGAGGCTGAAAAGCTTTTAAAAAAGGCAAAGCTTAAATCCTGTCTATTAGGCGCCGAAATTTATTTGACCGGCGATACTACAAAGATCAACCGTGTATCGAACGTCGTAGGAATACTGCGCTCGCCAAAGTCTAAGGCCGACCTGGAAAAACTCGGCGTAGCCGTATTCGACATTATCGAGCTTGAAGGTGAACCGGTCGAAAACGCCGCGAAGGTATTCGAATCTCTAAAGCGCTGGTTTGGCAAGGGCAAGCTCGTGCATCCGGTCGAGCATGTGGTGGCAAATAAAGTGGACACGATAATGGAACTGTTCACAGAATGGGTCATCGGCGAAGGAAGCGAAGGCATCGTGGTCCGGCACGACAACGCGGGTTTTTATAAAATCAAGATCAGGCACAATCTGGACGTTGCCATAATCGGCTTTTCCGAGGGAACGGATGAGCGAAAAGGCCTGCTCCACGATCTGCTCGTTGCGGTAATGCGGAATGACGGCACGCTGCACGAGCTTGTTCGCGTCGGCGGCGGTTTTACGGACGAAGACCGGCGTATTATTGCCGACGAGCTTCGCCGGAGAGTCGTTTCGTCGGATTATGTTGCGGTTAATAACGACTACGTGGCGTACGAAATGACGGCTCCAGGGCCGGTGATAGAGATATCGTGTCTCGATATGATTTCGGAGAGCAGCAAGGGCGGGCCGGTGAATCGGATGGTGCTCGATTGGGATGGAAAACGCTATTCGGCTCTGTCGAGAATGCCGCTGGTCAGCGTGATCTCACCGCAATTTGTCCGCATGCGCGATGACAAGGACGCGAATATCGAAGACGTCAATATTAGCCAGGTAAGCGATCTCGTCAACGTGCCTGACTTCGATAAGCCGGCCCATGAGAAGGAGGCTCCGGCAAGCGCCATTCTGGAGCGGACTGTATATACCAAAACGATGCGCGGAAACCGTATGGTGCGGAAACTTCTTCTATGGAAAACAAATAAGGAAGACTTCGCGGAATTTCCGGGATACGTGGTGTATCTCACGGACTTTAGCCCGAACCGGCAAAATCCGCTGGAGCGCGATATCAAGGTTTCCAAAACTGAAGACGACGCCCGCAAGCTGTTCTCGCAGTTGGCCGAAAAGAATTTTATCGGCGGTTGGGAAAAGGTGGCTTAAAAATCGATGGCACAACCTCCTTTTAGCGAATTTATCGGTAACAAACGCCTGCTTTGGATTGCCGAGGAATGGCAGCGCTATGCCGATAAACTTGCCGAATGGGCAATGGAACGTCTGGTGAATCGGCGTGATGTATGGAGTCAGTACACGCTTAAAAACGGGGAGATCAGCGTCGTCATGCTGCCGATAAAGGAACGCCGTCACCTCGGCACCGACATGGTTAC
>JACDAY010000331.1 GCA_013695195.1 Blastocatellia bacterium
ATGTTACACCGAGTTACCCCCGGCCCGATTTCAAGCTTGTTGCGGAAAGCGCTCAAGGCGTGTGGATCACCGACCCGGACGGCAATATTTTCCTAGACTGCAACGCGGGAGTCGCAGTTTGCTCGACCGGCCACTGCCACCCCGAGATCGTTAAAGCGATCAGCGAACAGGCTGCAAAACTAATCCACCTTTGCGGCACAGATTTCTATTACAGCCAGATGCCCGCTCTCGGCAAAAAGCTCAGCGAGATCTGCCCGATCGACGGCCCTACCAAAACGCACTTTGCCAATTCGGGCGCGGAAGCTATCGAAACCGCGTTGAAACTGGCGATGTACCACACGCGCAGGCAGAAATTCATCTCGTTTTTCGGCTCTTTTCACGGACGGACGCTCGGAGCTTTATCGCTAACCTCATCCAAAAAAGCCCAGCGGCTCGGATTCATGCGGCAGGCCCTCGATGTCGTGCACATTCCGTATCCGAATAAATTCCGTCACTTCGTGGGTGATATGCCAACCGATGAGGCGACGATCACGCGCGACGTCATCAACTGGATTGAAAACCGCCTTTTCAAAACCACCACGCCGCCCGAAGAAGTCGCGGGTATTGTTTTGGAAGTCGTGCAGGGCGAAGGCGGCTATATTCCAGCGCCGAAAGCGTTTGTCAAAGAACTCCGCCGCATTTGCGACGAAAACGGCATCATGCTCATCATCGACGAGGTGCAATCCGGCATGGGCCGCACCGGCAAGATGTTCGCGCTCGACCATTACGACGGCGTAAAAGCCGACATCCTGTGTCTGGCCAAAGGCATCGGTTCCGGCATGCCGATCGGCGTCTGCGTGGCAAAGGCCGACATCATGGATTGGCACAAAGGCGCGCACGCTTCGACCTTCGGCGGCAATCCCGTCTGTATCGCTTCGGCGTTGAAAACAATAGAGTTGCTGGAAGGCGGCCTCGTTGAAAACTCCGCAACTGTCGGCGCATATTTGGAAAGCGGATTAAATAGATTGAAGGACAAATATGACTGCATCGGCGACGTCCGCGGCCTGGGAATGATGTTGGGAGTGGAATTCGTAACCGACAAGCAGTCGCTAAAACCCGCGCCCGAACTCCGCGATAAAATCGAAATGGCGTGTTTCCAAAAAGGCCTGATAATCCTCGGCTGCGGCAGCAATTCCATCCGCTGGTCGCCGGCGCTCATTCTGACAAAAGAAAACGTCGATGTCGCCCTGGAAATCTTCGAGGGGGCTATTTCTGCTTCGATCTGATTAAAGTGGTGCGTTCGCCCGCTAACAACTATTACGGCGCCAATCTGGGGGGAGCTTGCTAGCGTGGATATTAATACCGGATTCTGCGGGCGGATTGCTGGTGCGGTTCAGGCTGCAGAAGACTCAGGCACTCGGCGGAGGGAAGAGCCGCTCGAATTCCGGGTCGTCGTGCAGCATTGCCAGGTCGGGATCCTGACGCGCCCACGGTGCATTGCTGTAACCCGCGTCCCGGGCCTTATGGAGTGCGATCATTGCATCCTGGGGGTTGTTCATCAGGCAGAACGAGCACGCGATGTTGTAAAGGATCATTGTGTCATCGGGTCGCAAGACCATCGCCATATCCGCTTCGCGCTTGGCATCGTCGAACCGGCCGTGCACGGCATAGGAATTGGCGAGAAGTACCCGGGCGCGAGCATCTTCGGGCACCTTCTTTAGGTGCTCCTCAAAAATGGCTATCCTGCGGTGAGTGAAATTGTTCAGCGCATCGGTCTTTCCCAGCGCGCCCAGCGCATTGTGGATCGGAATGGTCGTGTTGTAATTCTCGCCCGCATGCGCCAGGGCCTGCTCCATAATGTCTACGATCTCCTGGTATCGACCAGACTCGAACAGCGCACTTCCCAGAAGATAGTAACCGCCATCGAGGTCAGGATGTTTTTCAAGCGCGTTGCGCATCTTATCCACGACCTCTTCGTATCGTTTCTTGGCAAAAGCCAGCCACGCTTCGGCGAGCTTTATTTCGGGGGCGTCGCTGCCGTTGGCGCTCGCCTTTTGTGTGGCGGCAATGGCGCGGTCGATCCAATGTTGCTGGCGTTCGAAGTAATAAAAGTGTTGGGCACAGACGTTTGCTAACCCGGCGTGAGCAAGAGCAAAGTCCGGATCGAGTGCCACAGCGTTCTCATACATCTGTAGAGCAAACTGAAGGTCCTGCCGCCCGACACGGCGGGCATAGTTTCTTCCACGCAAATAAAGGTCATAGGCCTGCTGGTTCTCGGTCGGTTTAGCTGCGAGAGCCTGCTGTTCCTGCGGCGAGAGCGTGATCCGTAGTGCGGCCGCTATCTTTGATGCGATCTCGTCCTGTACCTCGAAGACGTCTTTCATCTCACGGTCGTATCGTTCTGACCACAGTGGAAAATCCGTTGCCGCATCGACTAGTTGAGCGTTGATTCTCAGACGAGCTCCGGCACGACGCAGACTGCCTACAAGTACATATGACGCGCCGAGTTCCTTTCCCACCTGTCCGGCCGTAACCGATTTGTCGCGATAGTTGAGCACCATCGCACGCGAAAAAATTTTTAGCCGCTTGATTTTCGAAAGCTCGGTGGTTATGTCCTCCGTGATCCCGTCGCGTAGGTACTCGTCCTCTTTCATGCCGCTCAGATTCTCGAAATAGAGCACGGCGATCGAGTGTTCGTGAACGGCCTGCGGAGCCCGCGTGCTGTGGATCGCGCTTGACTCGCCCGAATGCCGTCCCGAATCGAGATCGCGTTTCAACCGCTTGAGAGCCGTTTTGAGATCGGTCGCGTTCTGATAGCGCAGATCGCGATCCTTTTCGAGCGCCTGCCCGATAATCCTGCCTAGCTCGAGCGGCAGTAAGGGATTGGCGTGATTTACCGGCACCGGATCTCGATTGAGTATCGAGTCGAAAACAACGGCCGAGGTGTCGCCCTGAAACGGCAGGACCCCGGTCGCCATTTGATACAGAACGGTGCCGACGGAGAAAAGGTCGGTCCGAGCATCAGTGATCTCGCCGCGCGCCTGTTCGGGAGACATATAGGCGATAGTGCCCATCGCTACGCCGGCCGTGGATAGGCCGTCGGCGATCGCCGTAGGTATGTTCGAGGACGCATCGGGTTTCTGTCGATCTATCTTGGCCAGGCCGAAGTCTAGTATTTTGGCCTGCCCGCGCGAGGTTACAAAAATGTTTGCCGGCTTTAGGTCACGGTGGACGATCCCTTTGGAATGTGCTGATTCGAGAGCGTCCACTATCTGAACGCCTAGCGTCAGCATTGCATCGTTGTCGAGTGGGCCGCGGCGGATGCGGTCGGCCAATGACTCGCCGTCAAGCAGTTCCATGACGATGAAATGCTCAGACTCGAACTGCTCGATGCCGTGGATAGTGCAGATGTTTGGATGATTGAGCGATGATGCCGCTCGGGCCTCCCGCTGGAAGCGTTGCAGAAGGTTTTGGTCGCCTGCCATTGCCAGTGTCAGAAACTTTAACGCGACATGGCGGCCTAGGTTGGTGTCTTCTGCTTCGTAAACGACGCCCATCCCGCCTTCGCCAAGCTGCGAGGTAATGTGATAATGCGAGATGGTCTTGCCAAGCACGAAATTACCTCCGGGATGATGAAACTAAATGCTGGGTGAGCGACAATAATAGTATAGCGGAATTATTGAGTCAAGGAACGTCAGCACTACGGAGATCCAAGACCATCTGCGCCGAATTGCTCAAAAATTGAAACCGTCTTAACTTGCGACCGTAAGACAGGGTGCCCGAAACGGGCGGCCGCACTTGGCTCGTGCATCAATCCGTTTTCTTGTCGGTTAATGACTTCGACGGGAACGTAGCGTCAACGAAGGCTGCGAGAAATTCGACGATCCGCTTGCAACGAGTGACACAAGGTAAGGCAGCCTGCCTGGACGCGATGACATATGAAAAGGCCCGAACGGAAAGGTATATTCCTGTTCGTGCCTTCGCGTTTTTATCTTCGTCAAATATTTTTAACCTTTAGCTTTCCTGACTTCCTCTATCATCACCGGCACCGCGTCGAAGAGGTCGCCGACGATGCCGTAGTCGGCAATGTCAAAGATCGGGGCTTCGGCGTCCTTGTTGATGGCAATGATGGTGTTGGCGTTTTTCATGCCGACGATGTGCTGGATGGCGCCGGAGATGCCGAGGGCAATGTAAACCTTTGGGGCGACGGTCTGGCCGGATGAGCCGATCTGACGGTCAATGGGAAGCCAGTCGGCGTCGCATATCGGGCGCGAGGCGGCGAGGTCGGCGCCGAGGGCGTCGGCAAGCTGCTGTGCGAGCGCGATATTTTCCTGCGATTTTATGCCGCGGCCGACGGCGACGATGATCTCTGATTTGCTGAGATCGACGGTCGCCTTCGCTTCCTGAAACGGCTCTTCGGGCGTCATTCGAATCTCGCCGATCTGGACATCCATCGTTTCGACGGAGGAGCTCCCCTTCACAGCACTGTCGCCGCGAAATGCGCCGGATTGAAATGTTACAAAATACGGAGCGTCGCCCCCGACCGTTACATCGGCATCGAGTTTGCCAAGAAATATGCGCCGCGTGAACACGAGTTTGCCGCCCTCGAGGTCAGAACCTCCTGCGTTAGCGGGTGGGTTCTTCTCATCAATACGATACCGGATGCAATCGCCGACGACCTCACTTCCCAAACGCGCCGCTACCTTTGGCGCAAAGTCTCGCACCTGATAGGTGTGCGACATTACAATATATTGCGGATTTACTGCCTTTATTACTTGTTCCCATGCGTCGGCGTATCCGTCCGGCGTATAAGTTCCGAGCTTTTCGTTTTTTGCAACAATAACTTTTTCCAAATCATATTGAGCGATCTCCTGAGCAAGGACGCAATCTTTATCGCAGGGAATAACGGCGGAAACGTTCATGCCGAGGTCCTTGCCTATACTTTGTGCGGCGGAAATCGCTTCGAGCGAAGTTTTGTTCAAAACGCAGTTTTTGTGTTCGATGAAAACTAATATCATGTTAGGCTGAAATTCGCTTCGTGTAATCGTCAATCTGTTTTAGAAATTCCTTTCTGGTTGATCCTATGCCAAATTCGAGTAATCTCGTTATTTCCACACCTTTTACTCCGGGTAAAACCCCGCTGTTTTCAGAGATTTCATATTCGGTCTCCCGCAATGAAAACATTTCCAATTCTCCGCCGCTAAAACGCCAAACCTCGGGTACACGGATAGCTGCGAAAATGCTCATCCGGTTGAGCGAAGAATGCTTTACGTCAATCTCAATCGTTAAATCGGGCGGCGGGTCAAAATCTAGATCGACCGTCTCCTTCCCCCGCATTAGCTCGGCATTCTGAACGTAATAACATTCATCCGGTTCGAAACCGCGTCCCAAATCTTCACGCTGGAAAGTCGTGGAGCCGGCGGCAAAAATTTCAATTTCGAGATTCTCGGCAAGCCGTTCAAAAAGCATCGCCAAAAGCTTTTTCAAATGTTCATGCTTAAGCGAAAGAACCATAATCTCCAACTTGCCCCTGTCATACGTGAAGTGCGCGGGTGTTTCATCCTGTAAAACATCGGTTATTTGTTTGTACGAGTTCCAACTGATATTGTGCAGCACTACTGCTTGTGTATTTTCCAGTACC
>JACDAY010000377.1 GCA_013695195.1 Blastocatellia bacterium
GCTCGGGAGATACTTGCGACCTACAGATTCACACCAAACAGCTTGAAACCGAAGGTCTTTGGCTCGAGTTGGAGAACAGCGACGGAGTTTTCCGCCTCACGAAATTCGATCCATCTCTCACGCTTACGATAAACGAAAAACCGATTCGCCGCTTTATAGCTATTGCAGACGGTGACGTGCTGAAGATCGAAAAAACTGATATTGCGTTTGCCTTTTTTTCGCTTGCCGCAAAGCCTTCGCTGATCACAACCAACCGCGACCAGCCGCATATCGCTCCGTTTATCGAGGACGCCGCGCTCGAATCCGCCCTTTCACCGAAGCGTGACGATGCGAAAACATTTCTCCGCGAGTTCACCCGCGAACTGCTGCGCGAAGTTTCGATAACGTCGAAATTAATAATCCTTGTTTTATCTGTCGGATTTATTTCCGGCGTTTTGTATCTGGGCTACGCGGTCAGCAAGGAGTTAAAGCAAAGCCGCGAGGTAGCCGAGAAACAAAACGGTATAATCGAGCGGCTGGAACAGCAGTTAGGACTGACAAACGATCAGCTTGGCGAACTCGACAAAACCAATCGAGACATAATCAGAACAGTTTCTCTGGCACAAAACCTTCGGGTTGAATATGGAAACGGCGTCGGCCTCATCGTCGGCGTTTACGATCTGGTCGATAAAAAAACGGGCAAAACTCTCCGTTATCCAGACCCGCAGGCCTTTCGCACGAGCCCATATGAGCCGGCGCCGGCGGAAGACGCTGCTTCACAAACCGCGGCACCACAAACAGGCTTGACGACCGAAGGGAACGGTTCGCCCGTCGAATATGATTTTATCGGTACCGGTTTTCACGTCGGGAACGGCTATATCGTGACAAATCGCCATGTGCTCCGGCCATGGACGGAAGACGATCTTGTAAAACAGATGATGCGCGAATCGGGCGGGCGTGCACGCATCAAAAGACTTGTCGTTTATTTTCCGAATGTTCCGCAGCCTTTTACTTTGAAAGTTCGTGAGATCGGCGGGCGTGAAGACCTGGCGGTTGCTTCGATAGATGCGGCTGTGGTGCCGTCTGAAGTTCCAGTGATACCGCTCGAAACTGATTCCGAAGCATCGACGATAGGGAAAACCGTGGTAACGATGGGTTATCCGAGTGGGCCTGACAGACTTTTAGCGATGGTTGACGATGAAGAGGCGAAATCGATTAATAAGCGGTTCGGCAATTCGCGGCAGAATTTGATAAATTTCCTCGCACAATCGCAAAAGATCGTGCCGTTGACCACCCAGGGCGCGATTACCGATCTCGACACGCGTCGTATCGTGCACGATGCAAAAACCGCCGAGGGCGGCTCTGGCGCTCCCCTATTCGGTCAAACGGGGAAAGTAATCGGCGTTAATTTCGGTGTCTTTACGGAAAACACCGCGGCAAATATGGCTGTTCCGATCGGTTTTGTGATCGAGCTATTAAAAAAGGCCGGATGGAAATCTACGGAAGAGCTTAAGCAGGAAACCGGCCGTGAAAATCAGGTCGCAGGAGCAAATAGTAATACTTCAATGGTACAGAATAGACAGTAGCAGAATATGTCAATTAAGCGTTTATTCTCATTGGTGTCCATTGTGAAACTTTGTTTCTTCTTTGTGTTAAAAAAGATTACACAAAAGCCACGAAGGAAAACACAAAGACACAAACGGTTGGCCGTTTTGCAACTAAGGCTTCACGTACAATATGGATAGCCTCGTTTTTTCAAATATGCTTCACCGGCCCGCGCGGACGTTTGTCAGCATTCTCGGAATTGCCGTTGGGGTGTTGCTGATCGTTTTCACTGTTGGGCTTGCAAACGGGACGATCCGGGAGCAAGCGAAACGCGACGCTAACGTAGGCGCCGAAATATTTTTCCGGCCTTCCGGCTCGATCGGGATGAGCGGCGCGGAATCATTTATTTTACCTGTATCCGTTGTCTTTGATATTCTGCAGGTCGAAGGTGTGCAGACGGCAGTTGCGATAGGACAAAATTCCGTAAACGCCGTGGACAGCAATTCGGGTAAACGTCTCATCGATGGTGTGAGCTTCGAGGAGTATTCGATGATCTCCGGGCTGAGGATCGTCGAGGGACGAGCTTTTCAGGCAAATACTGACGAGGTAATTATCGATACCGCGTGGCAAAATCAGCAGGCCTTGAAAATCGGCCACTTGATACCTGTCTATGATCGCAATTTTACGGTTGTCGGCACATATGAACCGGCGGGCGGCGCTCGTCTGAAAATCCCGCTGTCGACGATGCAGTCGCAGCTAGGGAGCGAGGGGAAATCGTCGTCGATCCTGATATCTATAAAGCCCGGATTTACCGTTGACCAGGTCGGCCAGAACCTTCAGGAAACATTCCCGAACAATCAGATCGTCCGCACCAAAGATCTCGAAGAACTTTATATGGCTGGTTTTCCCGCGTTAAACGTTTTTCTAAACGTATTTATCGGAATCGCCGCCGTAATCAGCGCGCTCGTAATTTTGCTGACGATGTATACGACTGTCACGGAAAGAACGCGGCAGATCGGCATTATGAAATCGCTTGGAATGAGCAACGGGAAAATCGCCTGGACGATAACTCAGGAAGCTTTGATGATCAGTTTTTTCGGGATAATATTGGGAATCCTGCTCACCGTTGTGCTTCGGATCGCTCTGGGTTCCGTAACAACGCTTAATGTCGAATTGAGCCCGTTGGTTATTTTGCTGACTCTCGTCGTTGGTTTAATCGGCGGTGCGGTCGGCGGCCTTTACCCGGCCATGCGGGCCGCGCGGCTGGATGCGGTAGAGGCGTTGAGCTATGAGTGAACAATCGAAATCGCACAAATTGCCGGAAAAAACCGGGCTTTCCTTTATAGGTTGCGGCGTGATGGCCGAATCGATCATCGCAGGGCTTTTGAGGCAAAACATTGTTGTTCCCTCACAGATCGCAGCAAGCCATCCGCGTGATGAGCGCCGGGAAGAGCTCAAAATGAAGTATGGGATCCGCGTGTTTGATGATAATGCGGACGCCGCCAATGCATTTCCAGAAACCGATACGACGGTGATTTTATGCGTCAAACCGCAGCGCTTGCCGGATGTTTTAAAAGAATTGGCCGGAACGGTCGGGCAGGATCAGCTGGTCATTTCGATAGTCGCCGGGGCCGGAATCGACGCGATTTCCGAGGCTTTGAACAATCGACTGGTCGTTCGGGCAATGCCGAACACGCCTTCGCAAATTGGTGCCGGGATGACAGCATGGACATGCTCACCGGAAGTCGATGAAAGCCACAAAACGCAGGTTAGGACAATGCTGTCAGCTCTAGGCAGGGAACTTTTTGTGGAAACCGAGAATATGATCGATATGGCAACATCACTCAGCGCCACCGGCCCGACGTACATTTTTATGGTTATGGAAGCAATGACCGACGCCGGAGTGCATCTTGGGTTTTCGCGTGAGATATCGAAGGAGCTTGTCCAGCAGACGATGCTTGGCTCTGTGCTCTTTGCCATCGAGTCGCAAAAGCACCCGGCAGAACTGCGCAATATGGTTACTTCGCCGGGCGGCACATCCGCCGAAGCGATATATCAGATGGAAAAAGGAGCGTTGAGGACTGTATTGTCGAAGGCGATCTACGCAGCTTATAAACGCGCAGTCGATTTGGGGAAAAAATAATAATATTGCGAAAGGAGCGGGTGCAGAGCAATCCTTCCTGACATGCAATCGGAGCCGGCTTTACCTGGTCTTATCTGACTTGTAATAAATTCAAGTTATTTTTCAAAAAGACTGCAACTAATTCGCAGTCAGGAAGGGTTGCTCTGCACCCGCTTCCTGGATAGTAATTATCAAAACTAAGGTAAATTTTAGCCTATATGGAGATCGGCTATTAGTATTTTTTTGGAGATCGGCTATAAGTATTTTTTATCCCCTTTCCGCAACCGGTTGATTTCGGGCATTAATATTTGTTTGTTCCGCCATTATTAATCTTTCACCGTCCACATCATTCTCGGCAGGTTTTTTTGGCTTCGGCAAAAAGAGCACAACGATAAGTGCAAGCATCGACATTACCGCGCCAACCCAGAAAACAGGGTGGATGGAAACTGCCATTGCATTTTGTAAGATCCCGAGAGTCTCCGGCGGCAAGGCTGCCTTTGCCGTGGGCTCGATCAAAGCGTTCGGGTTTGATGCAAACTCCACAGCTTGTTCAACTGATAGAACGCCCCCAATTTGCGCGGCTTTCGTAAGTTCTGCTCCCAGCCCGGCAGTCAATACGGCGCCCATGATTGCCACGCCCAACGCTCCGCCTATCGAGCGCGAAAACTGATTCAACGAGGTCGCTATTCCAAGTTTCGTCCGTCCGACAGCCTGCTGCACCGCAATTAAAAGCGTCAGCATCGTCATACCCAACCCCGCTCCAATCATTATTAGATCGATATAGAGCCAAATTTGCGGAGTTTCGCGTTGAAAGAGGGCAAGAAAAATAAACCCGGTCGTCAATACACCAAACCCGAATATTGTAATGCCGCGATAGCCGATCTTCAACATGAGGCGGCCGCCCACAACCGACATTGTTACCCAGCTCAACATTAATGGCGTCAATAAAGAACCTGCTTCGGTCGCCGTAAAGCCGAGTGCTCCCTGAGCAAATAGCGGAATGAAAGAGATAGCGCCGAACATCGCGACGCCGCCGAGAAATCCTGCACTGACAGCGATTGCAACGGTTCGATTCCGAAAAAGCTCAAATGGAATTATCGGGTCTCTAGCTTTTTTCTCAACCCAAAAGAAAAGCAAAAGCAGTGCAGCCGAAATGCCCAGAAGCAAAAGATTTTCCGGGCCGAAAATCGCTGCCAAAGAGCTGCCGCTTTCGACCATCACCCACATCAGCAGGCTGATCGCGATCATCAAGAGAGCTGCACCTGCGTAATCAATCGATGGTTTTTTTGTCAGCTTCGGCTCCTTCAATGCAATTCCGATAATCAAAGCTGCCGCGATGCCGATCGGCAAATTTACCCAAAAAACCCAACGCCACGAAAACTGGTCAGTGATAAATCCACCGATTACCGGCCCGATAATGCTGGAAAGTCCCCAGACGCCGCTGAAATATGCCTGCATTTTCGCGCGTTCTTCAACAGTGAAGGCGTCGCCGATGATCGTCATTCCGAGCGGCACGAGAGCTCCGGCTCCGAGGCCCTGGACGGCGCGAAAGA
>JACDAY010000361.1 GCA_013695195.1 Blastocatellia bacterium
CGGTTTGCCCATGTCTTTAGCGACAAGTGCTTTGAGCTCTGCTTCCAAGGGAACGCGGACGCCCTCGTCCGCAATCGCCGGTTCCTCCGGCGAAGATGTCGCTGAAATCCTGGCCTGTTCGGTGTCAATCGGGTTATTCGAGCCGAAGCGCCACTCCTTGCGGACGGGGGCGTCCGCGTTCCGGGCACTGCTGAACGGCCACTGTTCCGGAGCTTCGCAAAGCCCTGCTTTCACCGGATTGTTTTCTATATATCTCAACGCCTTGTTAAAGTGATCCGCATCGCGAATGAAGCGATCAAAATAATCTGGCTGCCAGACGGACCCTGAACGGCCGAGCTTTCTGTTGATCTTGTGTGCCGAGACGCTCTTGAGGGTCTTCATTATTTCCGACAAGTCATGGCCTTCGTGCGGCCTGAGTAGAATGTGAACGTGATTGGGCATGATCACCCAGGCTATCACCTTGCAGGTCTTCCCATGCTCATTCAACAGCGTTTCCTTGACGATCTCTGCGACTTCTGGATCTCGGAGGATGCATTGACCCATGCCGCTGTCGAGGTACTCTTCCACACGTCTTCGATATTCTTTTGAGGTATCGGGCAGTTTGTCATGCTCGATCTTTTGCTTTAGGCGTTCAAGCAGATGCTGTGGGAGAGAATCGGCAAGTCGGAAGGTAATGAATTGGGTTACATGGCCGTCGAAATGTGGTAAGTAGCCTCTTTGGTGCCAGCCTTTTCGCACTTCGTGCTCATTGCGGACGAGGGCGTCCGCGTTCCCTGGGGCGTCCGCGTTCCCTATGAACCAATTGGGGAATTCGACGCCGTCGGAGAGGTCGAGCAGCTTTTCGTATGGCGGGTCGAATTTTATGTCGAGAAACTTTAGGACTTCTTCGGTGAATTTCTCGACATCGTTTATCGAATATTGATAAAGCTCGTCAAATGTAAACACGCCGACCTGTTTCATAAAGCGTGTGAGCTGCGCGCGTTCGATGACTTCAGGCGTAGGCGTCCAGGCGATGGGCTGATCTTCGAGAAGATTTGTGTCGTGCATACACTTTTTATAACACGGAACGGATTTAGCCACGAGTTACCCGAATAACACGAATTAAAAAGAAAAATCATTCGTGCAATTCGTGTTATTCGTGGCTAAAATATTTTCCATGAGTGAACAACCTGTTGGAATTCAACTTCCGGCCAATTTGTTTGAAGGAAAAGCGGCAATTGTTACCGGCTCTTCGCGGGGAGTCGGGCGGGCGACGGCTGTGCGTTTGGCAGAAGGAGGCGCGAATGTCGTTGTAAACTTTCTGAGCAACGAGGCCGAGGCGTTTGAAACGGTAAGGATGTGCAAGGATCGCGGCTCGGAGGCAATTGTAGTTCAAGGAGATGTGTCGGAATTCCTTCACGCCAAAGAGATCGCCAATAAAGCGGTTGAGAAATTCGGACGGATCGATCTCCTCGTATGCAACGCCGGGATTTGGGAAGGAGCGCCGATAGAGGAAATGTCGGAAGAGCTTTGGAACAAGGTCCTTAATACCAATCTCAAGTCCGCCTGGGCGATGACGAAGGCATGCGTTCCGGCGATCAGGAAACAGTCGTCGGGCGCGATCGTTCTGGTTTCATCGACCGCCGGGCAGCGCGGAGAAGCAAATTATTCAAATTACGCTGCATCAAAAGGCGGCCAGATCAGCTTTACCAAAGCTCTCGCAACCGAGCTATGCCCAAAGATTCGTGTAAACTGTGTCGCTCCGGGCTGGATAGAAACAGCGATGGTGCGCCCAGTTTTTGAAGTCGAAGATTATAAACAAAGCGTTCTAAAATCAATTCCGCTTAATAGGATGGCTGCGACGGATGACGTTGCTCTCTCGATCTGCTTTTTGCTATCAGATTGGTCGAGGCATATCACTGGCGAAGTTTTGAATATAAATGGCGGCACCGTGTTGTGCGGTTAAAAAGAACGGGGGCAAACCGCCCTTCCAAACTGTCTTATGAATAACTGCTTCGTATTGAAATTCGGCGGCACGTCGGTAGGCGATGTCGCGGCATTCGAGCGTGTTTTTCATGCCGTTTCCACGCAGATAGAAAAGCGTCCGGTCATTGTCGTTTCGGCCATGACGATGGTAACCGATGCATTATTGAACGCTTTTGAAATAGCAAAAAAAGGCGGGTTTTCGGAAGCTCTTATGTCGCTGGAGCCGCATTTTGAAAGACATTTAAAGGTTTCGAAGGTCTTTATTTCAGCAGAATCGCCGAACGCTTTTAATGGTGAACTAGATTTTGCCCGCAATGAGCTTTCTGATCTGCTTATGCGCGTTTCCCGGCGTTCGCTTCCGCTTGCGATGCTAAAGGATGCGATTCTTTCCTACGGCGAACAGATGTCGTCGCACTTGCTTGCAGAAGTTTTAAGGGCCAAGGGCTTAAATGCGCGGCAGATGGATTCGCGGCGGCTGATCGTCACGGACGACGAATACGGAGCCGCACAGCCCATCTGGGACGAAACGGAAAAACTTGTGCGATTAGAACTGCTGCCTTTGATCGAGGCGGGCGAAGTTCCGGTGTTGGGCGGATTTATTGCTGCGAGCCGCGGCGGTGAAACGACGACGTTGGGCCGCGGCGGTTCGGATTATTCGGCGGCGCTTGTTGCGGCCGCGCTCCGGGCGAATGAGCTTCAAATTTGGACCGATGTAACCGGCGTAATGACTTGCGACCCGCGAATTTGCGCAGAGGCGCGGACAATTCCCTTTTTATCTTACGAAGAGGCGGCCGAGCTCGCGTATTTTGGTGCGAAGGTTCTGCACCCCAAAACCATTAAACCCGCTGTTGATTTCAAGATTCCGGTACGTGTCTGTAACACATTCGAGCCTGCCGAGACGGGTACTATGGTTCTTGACGAATCCGGCGAGACAAAAAACAAGATCAAATCCATATCACATAAGCCGAATATAACCATTCTGCGAATAACATCTGCGCGGATGCTTGGCAGCTACGGCTTTATGAGTGCTCTCTTTCAGGTGTTCGAACGCTTCAGGACCGTAATAGACGTCATCTCGACATCCGAAGTTTCGGTAGCTCTGACGCTGGATAATACGGATTCGCTTGAGCAAATTGTAACCGAACTCGAACGTCTGGGCGATGTCGAAGTTGAACCTGGATTCGCAGTTATCTGCGTAGTCGGCGAAGGCCTCCGCGCCAGCACCGGCCTGGCATCGAAGATCTTTTCCACAATCGAAGACATCAATATCGCGCTCGTTTCGCATGGAGCCTCGAGCGTGAATCTGACGTTTGTGGTTAAGGAAGATGTGGTTGGTGATGTTATCAGAAAACTGCACAGAACATTTTTTGGAGGATCGGACTGATGACAAAATTGCTTTTATTTGCCGCCGTTCTTTCGATTGCGGCCGCGTGTTCTGATCACCGCCGCAGCTTTTCGGAGGAAAATTATCCGTCGCGTTCGATAACGGTCAATGGACAGACTTATAATTTTAGGATCTACGTGCCTATCAATCGCGATCCGAATGTGAAAATTCCGGTGATGCTTTACCTTCACGGCAGCAATCGTCGCGGCGACGACAATCAATCGCAACTGAGCGATATTGCGTCCGCCATTAGCGCAAATCGCGAAAGGTTTTCATTCGTAATCGTTTTTCCGCAATGCCGTGAAGGCAAGTTTTGGGCGGGCGAAATGAATGAACAGGCGTTCGCGGCTTTGGACAGAGCAGTCGAAGAATTCAACGGCGACGAAAAAAGGTTGTATCTATCGGGTTTTTCAATGGGTGGCAACGGCACATGGCAGATTGGATTGGTTCACCCGGGAAAGTTCGCCGCCCTCGTGCCCGTAGCGGCCGGCATCGCGCCGGCGAGCAAGTTGTCGCCTGAAATACTGGAATCGCTGCCTCCGCGGTTGCGTGCCGCAGCGATTTCGCCCGACCCTCATAAGGTCTTCGCCGAAGGCATCGGCAATACGCCGGTCTGGGCCTTTCACGGAAGTGACGACGAAGCCGTGCCTGTGACGGAATCAAGAAAAATCGTCGAAGCGTTCAAGAACGCGGGAAATCAAAACGTAAACTATACCGAATTTGAAGGTGTCGGCCATGGCTCGGTTGAAAAGGCGTTCAGCAAGCCGGAGCTTTTTGAGTGGCTGTCGAGCAAGCATTTAGACCGGAACAGATGAAGTCAGTGAAATTCCATCCATTAATTCGCTGCTATAGAAAAGAGACCGGGAAAGTTCCCGGCCTCTGAATTAAAGGACTAAGTTCGATATGGTTAGCGTGTGTTGTAAAAGGCTACCGGGTAATCACCTGCCATGCCCCACTGTTCACTGAATTGGTTTCTGGTTCCGACCGTCATATTAAAAAACGTACCCGTTGTTTGACGAAAAACGGAATATTCGGTTCTTCCGTCTCCGTTATAATCTCCCTGAGTAGGTAG
>JACDAY010000362.1 GCA_013695195.1 Blastocatellia bacterium
TGTAAAGGCTTTCTTACTTTCGCCTTCATCCTTTACCCTTTCTCCTTTAAATAACTTCCGGTGCAAGCGAAACGATCTTCATGAAATTCTTTTCGCGCAATTCTCTTGCAACGGGCCCGAACACGCGAGTGCCGACCGGCGTTCCGTCATCCTTTATCAGCACGGCAGCGTTCTCGTCAAAACGAATATAACTTCCGTCCTTTCGTCGGACTTCCTTTCGAGTCCTTACGATCACGGCGCTGTAAACTTTCCCTTTTTTTGCCGTCCCATCGGGCGCCGCTTCCTTTACAGTGACTTTGATTGTATCTCCGAGCCTTGCAATTTTGGCGGTAGAACCACCGATCGGCGCGATCATCTCCACGCGCTTTGCACCCGAATTGTCCGCGACCGCTAACGAGGTCTGCATCTGAATCATAAACTCTCTCCGTTCGAGTCATGAGTCGTGGGTCTTAAGCGTGAGCAGTAAATTCCTGCTCACGACTCTCGACTCCAGACTCTCGACTATCTCTCAGCTTTCTGAATAATCTCTATCACACGCCAGCGTTTACGAGCCGAAAGCGGCCTTGTTTCCACGATGCGCACCTTGTCGCCGATCTTTGATCCCATCTCGTCGTGGGCCATAAATTTCTTTCGTTTCCGAATATACTTACGATAAACCGGATGTTTTACAAGACGGTCAACGCGAACCGTTACGGTTTTCGTCATTTTGTCCGAAGCGACAACGCCGATCTTCTCAGCCCGTTTGCCCTTTTGAACCGTGTCGGTCGAATCTGAACCTGTAACCGCAGCAGCTACTGCCGAGGCGCCGCTTTTTACAGTTTCTGTTACCGTTTCGACCGCCGACGCGACTGTCTCCAGAACCGTCTCGACAATCGAAGAATCCCCGCCGGCGTCCGCTTCCTTAGTTTTCTTCGCTGCGGCTTTCCTCGGCTTCTTTTCCGCGGCAGACTCGTCCGCCTCCGCCGTTTCTTCGACCGGCTGCGCGTCGTCGGCTTTCGCCTCGACTGCAGTTTCTTCCGAAGTTTCCGTTTCGGCCGGAGCGTCTATAGTCTCTTCAACTTCTTCTGTCTTCTTTTTTGGCATTTTCCTATTTCACCCTAGCTGGCTTTGCTCCCGCATTCAGTTTCTCTGACTGTTGAACGCTGACTGCTGCCGGATCACTCTTTCCTATTTCACCGATCAAGGTGTAAACCCGGGCCAATGTTTTCTTTTCGCGTCGAATGTCGTTGACCGTTTCGCCTACGCCCAAAGTTTTTCTGAACTTGAGCCGAAAAAGCGACTCCTTCAATGCGTCCGCCTGGTCTTTAAGCTCTTCGACATTCATATCGCGGAGCTGGTCCATTGTTTCCTTGCGTTTCATATTCTAAACAACGCCTCCTTCAAGATCGGCACGCGTCACGAACTTTGTCTTGATCGGAAGCTTTTGAGCGGCGAGACGCATGGCTTCGCGGGCCAGTTCTTCATCCACGCCCTGGATCTCATACAAAACCCGTCCCGGTTTAACGACGGCGACCCAATGATCCGGAGCTCCCTTGCCGCTTCCCATACGAGTTTCAGCCGGCTTTTTCGTGATCGGCTTGTCGGGAAACATTCGTATCCATATCTTCCCGCCGCGTTTTACATGACGCGTCATGGCGATACGAGCAGCCTCGATCTGGCGATCCGTGATCCACCCCGCTTCCAATGTTTTAAGCCCAAAGTCACCAAAGTCGAGATTCTCGCCGCGCTTCGCTTTACCGCGCATGCGGCCCTTCATCACTCTTCGGTGCTTGACCTTTTTCGGCATTAACATAACTAAAAAACCTCGTTCGTCCGTTGTCCGTAGTCATTCGTCCTTTGCAGCTGTTCATTTGCCAATGACTAAGGACAAATGACTAAGTACAAAAACCTATCTATCGCCTCTATCGCGTCTCGGCCCTCGGTCGCCGCGCCCGCGCATTGCGCCGCGTTCGATCTTAACTTCGTTGACCGGATCGCTCGTCGTTCCGCGGGCCATAGCGGCGTTCGGATCCAAAATCTCACCGCGATAAATCCAAACCTTCACGCCGATAATTCCGAATGTCGTCAGGGCTTCTGCAAATCCGTAATCGATGTCGGCACGCAGCGTATGCAGCGGGAGCCTTCCCTGCAGCGACCATTCCGTCCGGGCGATTTCCGCTCCGTTCAAGCGTCCTGCGATCATCACCTTTATTCCCTGTGCTCCGAACCGTTGCGATTCTTCCATCGTTTTCTTCATCGCCCGGCGAAATGCGATCCGCTTTTCAAGCTGCTGGGAGATCTTTTCCGCCTGCAGTTGAGCGTTGAGCTCAGGATGACGAATTTCCTGGATCGAGATCAAAACCTCGCGGCCCGTTTTTCTGGAAAGATCTTCGCGCAGCTTTTCGATCTCGGACCCTTTTCGCCCGATGATAATTCCGGGACGCGAAGTATAAATAATGATCTTCAAACGGGTCGCCGCGCGTTCGATATCGATGTGCGAAACTCCGCCGCCGCCGAACCGCTTTTTGAGATCCCGTTTCAACTTCAAATCTTCAGCTAAAAACTTGGCGAAATCCTGTTTGGCAAACCAATGCGAATGCCAATCTTTGTTATAGCCAACTCTGAATCCGTATGGATGAACTTTCTGTCCCATATGTTTATTGGAACGCCGCCATCCTGGCGGCATTCTTACTGCCGCCAGGATGGGGCGTTCCGTCTACCTACTGTCTTTCGAGATCCTCGTTAATCTTTTGTTGAGCCTCATCCGCAGGCTGTGTTTCGTTCTTCTCCGCCGGAGTCTGCGAAGCCACATTTTTGGCATCGGCAACTTCCGCTTCGGCTTTCGCATTCACATCGGCAGCCACTTCATCCGGCGAAGGCGTTTCCACGACCGTTTCCGCCGCCTGGTTCGTTATCGGATTTTCGATTTCCTCAAGTTTTGCGTCATCAGCTTTCTTCGTCCGTTTCGAGGCGTCCTTTTTCGAGGTCTTGGCCGGAGCCTTTTTCTTGCCGTCTTCCGCTCTACGAGCTGCCGAACGCTTCGCCGCAGCTTCCGCTAACTTTGCGGTTTGTTCGTCTTTCGCCGACGCGTCGCTCGTGACGTGTATAGTGATATGGCAATAATGCCTTTGCTCGCGATATGCCCGGCCCTGCGGCGCGGGACGCACGCGGCGGCGATTTTTGGTCGGCCCCATATCGACGAAACAGGTCTTTACCCACAAACCATCGGGATCGATCGCAATGTTTTGCTGCTCCGCAAGATACGTCGCATTTGCAATCGCCGAGCTGAGGCACTTTGCGATGGGCAGCGCCGCTCGCTTGTTCGTAAACTTCAGGATCGACAATGCCTGTGAAACATTGCGCCCGCGAATCAGATCGATCACGAGCCTTGCTTTACGCGGCGAACCTTTCAGATATTTCGTTTTTGCTATCGCTTCCATATTTACATTTTGGATTGCGGATTTTGGATTTTGGATTCAAGACTGTTTTTTTTCCTAACAATCCAAAATCTAAAAATCTAAAATCCAAAATCTAGCTACTTCCTTTTCGCCATTTTCTCCGCCTTCGTTCCCGGGTGGCCTTTAAACATTCTCGTTGGCGAAAATTCACCGAGCTTGTGGCCGACCATATTTTCCGTCACAAAAACCGGAATGTGGCGTTTGCCGTTGTGGACGCCAAAGGTCAAACCGACCATATCCGGTGAGATCGTCGAACGGCGCGACCACGTTTTGATCGCCGGCGGCTTCTTTCCGCCATCTAAAATTCGCTGCAGCGTCTTCGCGACACTCAGATCGATAAATGGTCCTTTTTTTAGTGAACGTGGCATATTTCAATTTTGGATTTTGGATTGCGGATTTTGGATTCGCGGGGGACTGCGTTTTTCTTACAATCCAAAATCCAAAATCTAGAATCCAAAATCGGCTTACTTCCTTCGTCTATCCTTCACGATCATATTGCTCGTGCGTTTGTTACGCCGTGTCTTATAGCCGCGCGTCGGCTGTCCCCAAGGCGTTACCGGATTGCGGCCGCCTGATGTCTTGCCTTCGCCGCCGCCGTGCGGGTGATCGACCGGGTTCATCGCAACACCGCGGACTTTCGGGCGCCTGCCCATCCAACGCGAGCGTCCGGCTTTACCGAGCGAAACATTTTCGCGTTCCGTGTTCCCGACTTGTCCGACCGTTGCCATGCACACTACCGGAACCCTGCGCGTTTCCCCCGAAGGCATTCTCAACTGTGCGTAATCACCCTCCTTCGCAACTATCTGTGCAAATCCGCCCGCCGAGCGAACCATCTGCCCGCCTTTTCCCGGAC
>JACDAY010000011.1 GCA_013695195.1 Blastocatellia bacterium
AAGGATAAAGGCGAAAGTTTCGGAGTATGAATAGTTGGAAATATGGTGAATGAGGATTTGAGGATTCGGACGAAGAATTTTGCCGTCCGCGTCATTAAACTTTTCGCCGCTTTGCCGGCTCTTTGCAGGAATTGGAGGAAACCGTATATTGGTTGGAATTGATCAAAGAGATGAATTTCTTTGATGACGAGAGGTTGGGGCCGATTTGTGAAGAGACAAAAGAATTGATTGCGATCTTTGTAACGATCGCGAAGAAGGTCAAGGGGAGAAAGGCTTAATTTTAGCCTTTCGCCTTTATCCTTTACACTTTCGAGGAAAGGTGCAAGAGCGGTTGAATTGGCAGCATTGGAAATGCTGTGAGCCTTAACGGGTTCCGTGGGTTCGAATCCCACCCTTTCCGCCAGATTAAAGGCGAAAGGATAAAGGAGAAAGGCGAAAGTAAGGATCATTTACTTTCTCCTTTATCCTTTCGCCTTTCTCCTTTACCATACGGCTTCAGGCTCCGCACAAGGTTTGAGTTGTGAACTCCGCTAGGCTGGGAACAGAGCAACGGTAGCAATTTCAGCCTGTGTTGCGGGTAAGTCTGAAGCCGCCAGATTCAATGGACAACGGACAACGGAAAATGAAGAATTAGCTGGCCATAAAGCAATTTCCGTTTTCATTGTCCATTTTGCATTGTACATTAAATGAGCTATCAGGTGATTGCAAGAAAATGGCGGCCGCAAACCTTTGACGAGGTAACCGGTCAGGAGAACATTACGCAAACTCTGCGTAATGCCCTGGAACACGACCGCCTGCATCATGCATATCTTTTTTCGGGAGCCAGAGGAGTCGGGAAAACGACGACCGCCCGGCTTCTCGCGAAAGCTTTAAACTGCCACAAAACAACTGTTCCAAATCCGCAGCCATGCTCATTTAACGACCTAGATGCCTGTCCGTCGTGCTGTGAAATATCGGAAAGCCGTTCGATAGACGTTCTCGAATTCGACGCCGCGTCACACACCGGCGTGCAGGAAATCCGGGATATTATTCTCGAAGGCATAAATGTCGCCGCCGCCCGCGACCGCTACAAAGTTTTTATAATCGACGAAGTTCACATGCTTTCGCCGAACTCGTTCAACGCTCTGTTAAAAACTGTTGAGGAACCGCCGCCGAATGTCGTTTTCATCATGGCGACAACCGAGCTGCACAAAGTTCCCGAAACTATCCTTTCGAGATGCCAGGAATTTGAGTTTCGCACCATTCCGCTGCAAAAAATTTACGACCGGCTGAAGCTTATTGCGAAAGCAGAACAGATCGATATTTCAGATGAGGCGCTGCGCGAGATTTCGCGATCCGGCGAAGGCTCGATGCGAGACGCCCAATCGAACTTCGACCAGGTGATAAGCTTTTCGGGGGGAAAAATATCGGTTGCCGACGTTTCGAACGCTCTCGGCATGGCGAGCGTCGAAATGCTAACGAAAGTGTTGACGGCAATCGCCGATAAGAATGCGAAACTTGCGCTTGACGTGGTTGATGATCTGATCGCACGAGGGCAAGACATCCGAAATTTCTCCCGCGATCTGCTCTCTATTTTTCGCGATCTGCTTGTGTTCAAGATCGCCGGCGACGCGGAAAATCTATTCGAAACTGCAGTATTAAGCCGCGAAGCGATGAAGAATCACTCCGATTCGTTTTCCGAGTCCGATTTTCTTCGGTTTTTCAATTCCCTAGCCGAAACCGAAACGAAGCTTAAAGATGCAACACAATCGCGTTACGTTCTCGAAGTCGGCTTAATTAAGCTTATCGAAATGCGCCGCGTTTTGCCGATTGAAAAAATCCTCGAACGTCTTTTGCAGCTGGAACGCTCGTTAGGCAGAGCTCAAAGCAATGAAGCACCGGAGACCGAAACAAATATCGCCAACGCTTCTGCGGCATCTGCGGAAAAAAAAACTCTGAGCTTCGATCCGGCGGTATCTGAAAATCCCGCCGTTGTTATCGCTTCGGATATGCCGGTCGAAGAACCACCGTACTTAATCGAGGCTTCTGTAAATATAATCCCCGAACTTCCGGCAGCCAAGGAGCCGTTAACGAAAAACGTCGAGCCGTACGACCTGAGCTTTCTCAATACGTTCCGGCTTCCCCTTCCATCCATCGATTCTGAAGAGCTTGAGCATATCGAAGATATTTGGCTCGATACGGCTTTCGACGAAATGCTGCTTCGAAGCGGCGATAATCTGAATCCGATAAACGATGCGGCGAAGATCGTTCAAGCAGCTCTGGGCCCGATTGCCAATGACGAAGCTTCGACCACAAAAGGCTCGAACGGGACCGCTGCCGCTCCTGCCCGCGAGCGATCCGTTGTTTATACTCCGCCGGTTTTCGAGCAGGAACCGGCTTCGGAACAGAGGATACTCTCAGAAAATGCCAGCGAGGAAGAGCTTTTCGCGTATGCAAACGAACATCCCGTCATCAAAAAAGCGATGCGTATATTTCGGGCAGAGATCGTCGAAGTTAAGAAAATATAAGTTATGTTTCGATCAAATGATTACCGCGGTTTGCGAAGCATTGGGGGCATCGTCGGCGAGCTGCCAACCTGAATTTCCCCCATTACCTCAAAACCATGGGGCCATTATGCCGCCCTCGACTTTGAGATCGGACGCGACGTATTCCCTATATGTCAGAGCGCCGTGTTTGCTAAATAGCTTTCCAGCCGCCGTCGCCATCTTTTTGTATTTGGAACATTTTCTTCAGCGATCGGCAGTAAATAAACATCAACGTACTTCGACATAAGATTCTCCTGTGATTTAATTTAGATCCGCAGAGGTATGAGCGAGCGTAGGCGCGGATGGCGAAACCAGAGCCGAGCCAGGCGAGAAGGCCGAGAATAATCGTCATAAAAAAAGGATCGCCGATACGAACGTGCGTAGCCGTTGCCGCGCCCAAATAAGCAGAAATTAGGATTGCTCCAAGAACGGCTGTGCGCGGGATAAGATAAATAATTGTAACCGCGATTTCGAGAATACCAAGGCCTGTCATCTGGCTCATCTTCCAGCCAAGCCGTTCTATCTCCAATTCCATTCCGTCAGGCTTACGAATTTAATCACGCCGCTTATCAACAGCACTAATACCGTCAGCGCACTGGCGATATATCCTGCCCAAAGCATATTTTCGAGACTGAATTAGTTTCATTAACAGATTCCATTATTTCCCCCAAAATTTTTACATGTTGGACCGGCTTTGTTTGTCATTATAACCGTCTCCTTTTTTTTAGTAAGTATTGTCGTTCATCGGCCCATTGCCTTCAGACTCAAATAATGTGCTCCGCAACAGATACGGCAGGTAAAGCGTTTCGTTAAAACTAAAAATAAACGGAAGATAATCAAAGAGTTTAGAGACGCTCTCGCGAAGGGGAGCTATTTCTTCGCCCCTAAATAAAATCGTGCCGACCCTGAAGGCCCGTACAACCAAGGGGTGATGATCGACACCTCGGGGACGCCTGCATTTTTGGGCAATGTTACTAACACACAAGCTAACAGGATTTCAAGCGAACTTCGTCGTACCCAAACAACCAGAGGATTTCGGCGGAACTTTGCTCACGCAACTTTCGTATTTTGTTTATATTTGGCACAATCAGTTCATACTTAATGAAAATTAAATTTGCTTTGGCAAAACTAAAATATTTCCGGGCTGTGCTGATTCTGCTCCTTTTCGCCTCGGCTGCCTTTTCGCAAGGCGAGCAGCCGTTTTCGCTAGACACTTCGCCCTTGCCGCCGTCCACCGGTTTTGTCAATGATTTTGCCGGCGTGTTCGACGCGGCGGTAAAACAACAGCTTGAGACGCGCCTAAAAGAACTCAAGGAAAAAACAGGCGTCGAGATCGCGGTCGCCGTTGTCCGAACAACCGGCGAGCGTCCGATTTTCGACTATTCGCTGGCTGTCGCACGCGGCTGGAAAATCGGTTCAAAAGAGGATGATAATCCAAGCGCACTTCTTTTTGTTGCGATTGACGACCGGAAGTATTTTACACAGGTTAGCAGGGATCTCGAAGACGAATTGCCCGACGGCGTCGCCGGTAGCCTGCAGCGGCAGTATCTTGTTCCGGAGTTTCGACGGGGCAACTATGCCAAAGGAATTACAGATACAATCGACGCTTACATCCGGACGATCGAAGCCAAAAGAAGCGGCACCGAACCGCCGCCGGTCGGAACCACCGATAAACCGGGTAAATCCGGCGGAATTTCACGAAGCCTTTATAATCTTTTCTGTTGCCTGGTCGTGCTCGGCGTGCTTGCCCTTATAATGTGGGGACGAAGAGGCGGAAAATCGGACGACGACGATGACCGCTGGGGCGGAGGAGGATTTGGCGGAGGTGCGGCGAGCGCTCTGCCCTGGGTGATCGGCTCGATTCTGGCCAGCGGCTCCGGCCGTTCGTCTTCAGGTGATTGGGGAGGCTCGTCCGGCGGCGGAGGCGGATGGGGCGGTTTCGGCGGTGGCGGAGATTTCGGCGGCGGCGGTGCCGGCGGTGACTGGTAGTTAAATTTTGGACTTTGGGCTTTGGACTTTGGACTTTTGGCTTTGTGATGAGAAACGAATTTGACGCATTTATTGACGATTTGAAAGCTACACACGGTAGAAATCTGGTATCAGTGATTCTATACGGCTCGGCGGCGGAGGGTGATTTTGTTGCCAAACACTCCGATTACAACATTTTGATCGCCTTGCACAAGATCGCTCCGAAAGACCTGCGAGATGCTCACGGAAGTATTCGGGAGTGGCAGAAGATCGGGCATCCCGCGCCGGTTTATTTCACCGTCTCCGAGCTGCAAAATGCTGCAGACGTCTTCCCTATAGAATTTCATCAGATGGAAACCGCCCGCAAAGTGCTTTTTGGCACTGATGTGCTTGCGAATTTGAAGATCTCTGATGAATTTCTGCGGCACCAGACGGAATACGAATTGCGAAGCAGGCTTATCAGGCTTCGGCGGCAGTATATTCCGGCTTCTGCTTCGGTTGACGGACTGAAGAATCTAATGTCTGAAAGCCTTTCGAGCTTTGCGGCTCTGTTTCGCGCGGTTTTGCTTTTGCATGGCGTGCGGCCGCCTATAACGAAGCACGAAGTCGTCGCATTGACCGTGCAGCATTTAAAATTGGACGGAGTGCCGTTTGAAAAAATATTCAATATTCGTGAGAATAACTTCACGGAAAAGCTGGATGACGTGGAAGCTAACCGCCTTTTCGGCGATTATATGGAACAAATCGAAAATGTCATCGGCTCTGTCGATGCAGTTGGAAATAAAGTAGAGCAGGCGGTTTAAAACCTGTTCATTCCGACAGACTAACAGTCTGTCTTACGTGCCGGAAGGAGAACAATTATGAAAAGAGTAATTTTATTAACAATCGCGATGTTCGCTGCCTTTGGTTTGAGCGGCTGCAGCTATAATGATTTGACAGCCAAGCAGCAAAATGTAAAGGGAAAATGGGCAAATGTCGAAAGCTCGCTGCAGCGGCGTGCCGACTTGATTCCTAATCTCGTTGAAACTGCAAAAATGGCTGGTGTGCAGGAACAGGAAGTATTCGGCCAGATATCCGACGCGCGATCAAGGCTTTTGAATGCTACTCAGGCGGCGCCTGCCGGTGAAGGCGGAGATAAAACTCCCGAGCAAAAACAGGCTGTGATCGACGCAAATAATAGTTTCGGAGGAACGATCGGGCGGCTGTTAAGTCTGCAGGAAAACTATCCTGTCCTGCGTTCGAGCGAGGCTTTTATGAAAGTGCAGGACGAGCTTTCCGGTACCGAAAATCGGATCAATACTTCCCGTATCGATTTTAATCAGGCAGTTACAGATTTCAACACGACAAGAAACTCGTTTCCGGCCGTGCTGACCGCGGGCTTGTTTGGATTTAAGGAAGAACCTTTCTTCCAGGCCGATCCGAGTGCAAGAACTGCTCCGAATATCGGTGACGCTAACTCTCTGAGAAGGCCGCAGACAGCTCCGGCAAATCGTTGAGCGAGTAACGCCGGCATCTTTCCGGCTGTCCGGTGAATGTCACGCTAGCCGAGTTGAGACGCACTCAGGACGGGCGGCTTTACCCTAAAACCCGCGGGAGCTGCACATTGCGCAGTGATCGCAGGGCTTCCCGTTCGGTTCGAACTTGCAGG
>JACDAY010000067.1 GCA_013695195.1 Blastocatellia bacterium
CAGCGCCATACCGGTGCCGGTTCCGACGGGATCGCTATTTTGGAAAAGTTGGAAGGCGCAGATGCGGATTTCTTTTGCGAGATTGTAAACCCCGATGGAAGTTTCGCTGGCTTTTCGGGAAACGGGACACGCTGCGCGGTTTCGTATCTCTATTACAAAAAGCTTTGGACGAATCCGAATTTGCGGATGCTTAGCCGAAGTGGCGTTAAAAATTTTCGCCTTATCGAGAAAATCGCAGACGGCCATTATTTTTTTGAAGCCAAGATCGGCAAGCCGAAATTTGCGAGCGATGAAGTGCCGTTTAAATCTGACGGTAGATTAACGTTGGTGACAGATCAAGCCTTGTCAGTGGACGATGAGACGTTTTTTATCTGCGGCGTGAATGTCGGGAATCCGGTGGCATGCATTTTTGTCGATAGTTTTGATTTTGATTGGCGTAACATCGGCAAGAAGTTGGAAGTTCATCCGGCATTTCCCGAAAAGTCGAATATTGTTTTTGTAAAAGTCATCGACCGCGAGAATATCGAGCTAAAGATTTGGGAGCGCGGCGCAGGCGAAACCTATTCATCGGGAACGTGTACGAGCGGAGCGGCCGTTCTAAGTGCAGTAACGGGAAAGACCGGCAGAAAGGTTTTCGTGCAAACTGACGGCGGCACGACCGAGGTTTTATGGCGGGACGATGATGAGATACTGCTCACAGGCCGCGCTGACCTCGTTTTTTGCGGCGAATGGCCGGTATGATTATCGGCCACTTAAAATTTCCGCAACCGCTTTTGTCCGGAAGTCAAAAATATAGTTCAATTCCCTTTGAATGAGAAAATGGACCAGATCGCCAAACGGTTCCATTGGCAGACGGTATCTCACTTCATCCTCGATGAGCGTTTTATTTTCTCCAAGTTCCTTAAAAGTATGCCGGTGAATCCATTGTTTGTACGGCCCTTTGAGCTGTCGGTCTATAAACTCTCTTGGTGGATCCCAGTGTGAAATCTCCGTCCGCCATTTTACCGGAAGCCCACGAATTTTCAGCTTATAATCGATGAGCGAGCCTTTGCGAAGGTCGATCGGCTGCAGCGATGTTATGTTAAATCCAAGCTCGGGCGGCGTGATGCGTTCGAGATTTACGGCGTCGGCGAAAAATTTAAACACAAATATGCGGGGCAGATCAATTACTAGGTCTCGCTTAATAATGTGCTCGGACATGTCCTGCTTTTTAATTTTTGCTTTTCAGATACTTTTTCGGAAGGGGAGTTGACGGTGATTCCGCCTGCCAGAAAATAGTTACGATCCACCAGCGTTTCCCATCGCTTAATAGCTGAATGCTGTTGATGCCGCGTAGGAAAGGCGTCTTCTCCGACAGGCTGTGAAACGCTTCGTAGGTGGAAAAAGCGTGAACGATATTACCGAAGCTTTCGGTATGGCGGGCTTTTTCGCGTTCATGAAAACCGTCTTTGGCAAAGACCGGCTCGACACGCCTTATGTAATCTTCGGGTGTAAAGGAAGTGGCGCCGGTCACCTTAGTTTTGGGGTTTGTACCGGTCGGGATCATTCGCGCGTCCTTGTGAAAAAGCGTGCGGAAACGGTCCCAATCACGTTTCTGCCCGGCATCGCCGGAGATCACGTCATAGACGGCTTTCATGATCGCATCGACCGATGAAACATCGGCAGGATTTGCCTCTTTTGTGGTTTGAGCCATTGAGGTTTGGAGAGTTAAGAGTGTCAGAAATATTGTGACGACTGTGTATTTAACAGAGAATCTCATATGACAAATGTTACGCACGGAATCGCATAAAGTTTCCCACTCCGAACATCTTTCTTATACCGAAGTGCGTTCCCGTGCGGTTTATCGCAAATGTACGCTAAAATAAGAACGATGAGTGAGAAAATTCACGTTACGGGCTTGGAAAGCTCGGAGTTGTTCGAGTTTATCGAGAAGGCGGGCGAACCGAAATATCGTGCAAAACAGCTTTTTAAAGGGCTGCATGAACGGCGGCTTCGTGCGTTTGATGAGATGACCGATCTGCCGAAGGCTTTTCGCGACAATCTGAATGAGATTGCGACGGCATCGACGCTCGCGGTTGAATCGAAGTATATTTCCGAGGACGGCACGCGGCGTTATTTGATGAACACGTCGGACGGTTATCCGGTTGAAACCGTCTATATTCCTTCGACGGGACGCGACACTATATGCTTTTCGTCGCAATCCGGCTGCCCTTTAAAGTGCGATTTTTGCCTGACTGCGAAGCTCGGTCTTTTGAGAAACCTAACGGCCGGCGAGATTGTCGAGCAGATAATCATTGTGCTGAACGATGTTTACGGCGTCGGCACGGCAACACCGCATGGCACAAACCTGGTCGGTATGGGTGCCGGCGAGCCCTTTATGAATTTTGAGAACTTGATAAAGGCGCTCGGAATAATGTCGAGCGAGGAAGGCCTTTTTATCGTTCCCAACCGCGTAACGGTTTCGACGGCCGGCATCGTTCCGAAGATCTACGAAATCGCACAGCTCGGAAATCGCCCGCATCTCGCGATCTCGCTTTCGGCGCCGACAGACGAGCTTCGAACTAAGTTGATGCCGATAAATAAACGCTGGAATATCGATGAGGTGATGAAGGCAGCACGAGTATTTGAAAAATCGCTGAAGCGCGGCGAGCGTTTCACATTCGAATACGTCCTGCTCGGCGGGGTGAACGATTCGGATGAGCAGGCAGTAGAATTAGCCGAGCTATTAAACCGTTACGGGCTCCGCCGGGTAAAGATAAATCTCATTCCGCACAACTCTGCCGAGCAGCTCGATTATCACCCGTCCGATCCGGAACAGGTAGCGAGATTTAAGGAAATTCTTGAAAGCAACGGTGTTTCGGCTTACGTCCGCCAGCCGCGGGGACGCGATATATACGCCGCCTGCGGCCAGCTTGCCGCGAAAACAGTGGACAGCGGCAGTTGAGCAGGAGGCGGGGAAAAAACTTTCTGCCTACTGCCAATTGTCTTCTGCCGACCAATGGATTATGGAGCTTCTTATTCCCGGATTAATTCTCGTCGCGCTGATGGTTTATGCTTCGACTAAGATCAAGAAGAGTGCGGCCCGGGCATATGAACCGGAACTGATAGAAACTGATGAATTTTTCATTTTAAAACCTGAAGGGTTTATAAATCCCCTTAATGACGAACGAAAGTTCGCGTTCATCGCTTATTCAAAGGAATTCGGCATGGGTGCCGCTGAAAATATACGTCAGGCCTCCGCCAGGATCAGAGTTTTTGACGATGCGGATTTCGATGTGATTTGCGAAAGAGTAAAACAATCCGTTACGAATATTATTTCTGAAATGCCAACAGTTTCAGGCGGTTCGCAAACATGCCTGATCGAAGCCAGGGGTGAGGAAAATGGTGTGCCGATTGAAAAGTATTACAAGATCGTGTCCGGAGATTCGAAGATCTACAATTTGGAAATTTCGGTACTGCTTGAACACAAGCACGATTACCTGCGTAGAATAAAAGATCTGGTCGAAAGTTTTGCTGTGAAATAAATACCGCCTCCATGGGCATACTATCATCAGAGATACAAGACAGGAATTATGAATATACGTTTATTAAATACAATTTTAGTTACCGTTTTTGGACTTTTCGTAGGGATTTTTTTTGATGTGAATGCTCAATCGATCAGCGGTTCGATCGGAAACGGTGCGGTATCACGCGGGACAACGGCGATGGGAGCGGTCATTTTGAGCATTCCCGGCGGGCTTCACGTGAATTCGAACCGGCCAAACAGCGAATACGCCATACCGACAACCGTTCGTGTGATCGGATCCGGTGTGCGGGCTGGCCGCGTTGCATATCCTCGCGGGAAAAACCGCCGATTCCAATTTTCCGAAAATTCCATCAACGTATACGAAGGCCGCGTCGCTATCCCTTTTACAGTATCCGTGCCAAAGAATTTTAGAGGCAATACGGTTCGTGTTCGAGCAACTGTTCGCTATCAGGCGTGTACGGAAGAGGTATGTTACCCGCCGAAAAATAAACAGGTTATTATGACGGCGAGGGTACGATAAAAAGTAAGCAGCGGCAGATGGCATTGCGCTGGATTAAGATTTTAATCAGCCAACTGGCCAGTGCCACCGTTAATCAACTTCCGGCCTATGACGGACATCAGCCTTCCAATCCTGCCATATAATCGCTTTTCGATGCGATAGGAGAAGAACAAATCAATGCGTTTCATCGTGCAGAAAGGAGCGGTAAAGATATTTTTTTCCGAAACTCCGGCGTGCATCAATTGGTCTTTATTCGCGAGCGGCAGATCAACCAATGCGTGGCCCTCACGCGTTTCGGTGAAGTATTTTCCACCTGCGGAAAAGTTATTGGTGAAAACATCGATAACATCTTGTCCTATTTCGTAACTTTCACAGCCCGCCGCCGGGCCGATCGCGCAAATTAGATTTTTGG
>JACDAY010000072.1 GCA_013695195.1 Blastocatellia bacterium
AAGGCCGCGTTATGTACGAGGGCAGACAGATCAGCGGCATGCCGACGCATAAGCTCGTTTCAATGGGAATCGCGATGTCGCCGGAGGGACGCGGTGTTTTTGCGAATCTGACCGTTCGGGAAAATCTGGAAATGGGCGCATTCATTCGCAAGGACAAGAAAGCAATCTCTGATGATATGGAGCGTGGCTTCACTCTATTTCCGCGGCTTAAGGAACGCGAACAGCAAAAAGCAGGAACGCTTTCCGGCGGTGAGCAGCAAATGCTTGCAATGGCGCGCGCCCTGATGTCGCGGCCGCGGTTATTGCTTTTGGACGAGCCTTCGCTTGGACTCGCTCCATTGGTCGTACACTCGATATTCGAAGCGATTGATGAGATAAAAAGCGAAGGCACGACGATCCTGCTCGTTGAGCAAAACGCCAACGCCGCACTCCATCACTCGGATCGCGCGTACGTCCTGGAAACAGGCCGTATTGTCATGGAAGGCATTTCAAAGGAAGTCGCCCAGGACCCGAGAGTTAAGGAAGCGTATTTGGGCGAATAAAAAGTCCCGACTTATATCCCATTACTGCGCGCTCGGATCGCCGACCGGTAATTCCGGTTCATCGAGTTTCGCTACGGCGTCTTCATAGATCTTGATATCGCCATCGGCTTCCATTTTTTGGCGGGTTGCCGCGAGATAATCCGAAAAAACCTCGCCTCGTTTTTGAAGCAGCTTCTGCTCCAGCAAAGTGTCCCTTTGTTTAGAAAATTCCTCCATATTCGCGTCTTCACGATTGTTGACGCCGACGATATACCAGTTGTCGCCGAGCAGAATCGGTGTTTTTGTTACCTCACCTTCTCTCATCGCATAAACCGCGTCTTCGAGCGCTTTATTTGTCGAAGCAGAAGGCCCTTGTCCGAGAGGCGAGCCCAGAAGGAAGCTCCTTTGTTCCTGCAACTTCAGGCCCTTGCTCTGCGCTGCGGCAGCTAAATTGCCGGCCGAACCCGCGCCGGCCGTGATCTGCTTTGCAATTTCCTCAACCTGTGCGCGTGCCTTTTCAAGTTTTACCACCTCAACGATCTGGCTTTTTACCTCGTCGAATTCCGAGTCGCGCGGCTCTTTCTTATCGGCCAGAAGCGGAATCGCAAAACCGTTTTGCACGGGAATTTTTTCGCCGACGTCATTTTGATTTTGCAAGCTGCCGATTCCCTCTTCGAACTGCGGGGAAACTCCAACATTCTCGACATCATCGCCGGGTTTGACGTATCCGGTTTCGCGGACCATTTCCGAAACACTCATATTTGCCTCGCCAGCAAATTCAGCAGCGGTCATCTGCACATCCTTTGTTTGTTTTAACGATTCGGCGACTTTCTGAGCGAGTTCAGCCGCAACCCCGTAAGCCCGGCGGTTGCGAAGGCTCACCTCAATCTCTTTTTTTGCTTCTTCAAAAGATTTCGGAACGTCCTCGCCGCGGCGAAGTATAAAATATCTTCCCTGATAGCTGATAGGCTCGGTAACCTCACCCGGTTGCATTGAGATAAGCCGCTGATACGGGTCGGTCGGATTATTTGGATTTTCCTTTACAGGGCCCGTTAGTTTACCGCCTCGGGAAGCACTTGCCGCATTCTCCGACTGTCCTTTTGCCAGATCTGCAAAGGCCTGCTCGGTCACCACACCTCCGTCCCTCTTCAGCCGTTCGGAAAGTTGGTTGGCTTTTTCAAGCACCTGAGTTTCTAATTCCGGTTTCGGAATCCGCAGGACGATCTCCTGGCCTAGGACGCCTGCCTTTTTCTTGTCTTCAGGCAATTTGTCGTATTCAGCACGAAGATCAGCTTCGGAAATATTCAGCCTTTCACCGATTTTGTTGGTGTTCACGAAAACGTATCGAATCTTTTTCTGCGGAACGCTAATGTAGTAACTTTGTTTATTTTTGTCGAAATATTCGCGTAATTCCTGCTCCGTAGGCGTGATCGACTGTGCAAGATCGGCAGTATTGACCGCAACATACGACACATCGAATTTTGTGTTCTTTCGCTGAAAATCTTCGAGCAATTCTTGTTCCGAAACGTTAACGCCGGAAGAAAGAAACGCCCTCAGCTTATTTGCGCTTAGATCGTCGCGAATGCTTTCTTCAAACGTCGAAATGCTGCCGGCCTGTTCGATCACGTTTTGTTCGTAACGCTTTTGATCGAAGGGCTTTCCGTCCTGCGGTTTGAACTGCTCACGGATTGCCGCCGCAACTTCGGCATCGGACGCCGTCAGCCCCAGACGTTCGGCCTCGACTCGAGCAATGCGTCCGCCGATCATTCCGTTGAGAAGAGTTTTAGCCGGAAGCGGCCGCCCCTGGCTAAAACGGCTGTAACTCTCTTTTTGCCGGGCAAGATCGCCAACCGTGATGTATTCACCGGAAACCTTGGCTGCGGTTTCTTCGCTCCGCGCTAAGTTAGCGCCAAGTGTGGAATCCGAAGGCTTGTAAAACAAAACGAGACTCGCCACCATAATGACGGCGAATAGTAAAAGAACGAAATTACGCGTCTTCTCTAAACGATTAAAAAACTTTAACATTTATTTTTAATACCTGTTCGAATGAATTTAAAGGTCAGCAGAAACAAACTGTGATTCTAGCAAAAAAGCTTCCGGGCGCCAACGCATTGCGATTAATATAGCCGATAGAAACACTATATATCTATATTTTTGATGCGTCCCCGGTAAAAAAGTTACCTCGATTTATCGTGAGATCGGTTATGTGTCAACAGAACCTATTCTATAAAATATCAAAGGCAGGAAAATCCCAAAGAACCTCGACACAAAGAAGAATCGTTTGCAGTTTGGCCTGTTTTGATTAATCATTATTCTTCCTTATGCCCAACAAACAGATAAAAACTGTTGGCGTCGTTGTTAAGCCAAACCATTCTGAAGCCTGGCAAACCGCATGCGAGCTGTCGGAGTGGCTCGGCAAACGCGGCGTATCGCTAATTGGAAAGCCGTACGCGGAAACCGACAGGCCGCAAGCCACAAGCACTGATTTTGAAACACTTGAAGCCGGAAAATTCAATGCCGAAGCTGATCTTATCGTCGTGCTCGGCGGCGACGGCACGATGATTTCGACGGCGCGGCTGATCGGCGATCACGAAGTGCTGGTTTTAGGCATTAACTACGGCAGTTTGGGTTACCTGACGGAATTTAGGATCGAAGAGATGTTTCCGGCAATGGAGGCAATTTTAGGCGGCGAATACGAGATCGACCGCCGCGTGATGCTCCACGCCGATCATTGGCGCGGCGCAGAATTGCTGGCGAAAGGACGCGTGCTGAATGATATTGTGATAAACAAATCGGCCCTCGCGCGGATAATCGAGATCGATGTGAAACTAAACGGCCTTTTTGTCAATTCGTTCCGTGCAGACGGCCTGATCGTTTCATCGCCGACCGGCTCGACCGCCTATAACCTTTCAGCCGGCGGGCCGATCGTTTATCCGTCGATGAACGCTGTTGTGTTGACGCCGATCTGTCCATTTACGTTGACAAACCGCCCGATCGTCGTGCCCGACACCGCCGAGATCGAGCTGAATCTGCTGAACGAAAATGAAGGCGTGGTCCTGACGCTTGACGGGCAGATCGGTTATTCGATGCAGGCTAAAGACCGCGTTGTAATACGGAAAAGCCGCACGACATTTAATCTCGTACAGCCGCCGAACCGCAACTATTTCGATGTATTAAGGAACAAGCTAAAATGGGGACGATAGACCGGAACTTTACGTCCACGACTTACCCATGTTTACTTGAAATCTGACTGCGAAATCGGGATTTGAAAGTATCTTTCTTTCAGCTTAAGATGCAGCACAACCACGCTGCCTCCGTAGAGTTGGCAGTGTTTCCAGCAGGATTTGTAATCTATGTTTGAATTAATTACCGAGGCAGCCTTGGCGTCGTAACAGTATCGTTTGTCATACACCATAAATAAACTGCCACTGCCTAAATTCAATTCATTCATGCGTTGTACGAACCTCTTTCTTTTTCTTTATTGAAATACGTGTCTCGGCAATTAAATTTCTTCAAACAAACTGGGCGGCTTATCATCTTTGGGTACAGGGCCATCCTCAAACCATTGATACACCTTTAAATCACAGCGGCCTTTGTCGTCAAACACTATACCTTCGGCTTCCAGCATCTCTTGCTGCAGATTCATTGGAATCGTCAGCCGTCCGGTCGAACATTTCCCTTGCGAATTTATGACGCGCTGCCAGGGAACGTTTTCGGTCTCAGCCGCATGCATAACATATCCGACAGTTCGCGGGGTATAGCCTTCGCCCAGAATATGAGCAATCTGCCCGTAGGTCATTACCTTACCTACCGGAATGTGCCTTACAATCTCGTAAACACGCGCACGATAGCTGCGTTCATCGACGTTCATAAAACTGTCTTTCCGCTCTCCTCATTCACTCTGCAAGATCGTGCGTGCTGGAGCTCCGTCGCCCGCACCACCGATGTATTTCATAGGTAGACAGATCAATTCGTAATCGCCGCCCGGAACTTCCCGCAGATCCAAACCTTCGAGTATGACGATCTCTTTCTCCAGCAAAACTATATGAGTTCTAAAATCTGCCGACCCGAATTTTTCTACGGAAAGATAGTCGATACCAACAAGTTTAAGATTCCTGCCGGCTAATACGTCAGCCGCTTCCGGTGTTATATAAGTAAAATCAGTTCGAAAGCCTTTCTCCGGCTCGTTCCAAAATGCGGAGTTCCGGGTTTTGAACAATATCCGCTCGATGTTTTCAATGTCGCCGATGTGCTTCGGCTCGATTGCCATTACACTATCTTCTATCTCTAATACACGGCATTTGCCAATAAGACAATCCAGCTCAAGCTCGTGAACGCGGCGTGTACCGTCAATAAAATGATTCGGAGAATCGACATGCGTCGCGGTGTGAAGCCCGAAACTGATTCGGGAAACATTAGCGTCGCCGCCGTTTGCCATCGATTGCGAAACTTCGATCTTTACGCTCGGGTCGCCTTCGTAGATCGGCACGCTCTCACTGATAGGAATTGTAATATCATAGATTCGCATTTAAATAGAATAGTTCGAACGCTAATTTCAGACAACATTTGGCAAAGCGAAAAGCATTTGTTACAAATAGAAATAACATGGAAATTCAACAAGAGGAACACGGAAAAAAGGGCGCGTTTTATATTGAAGAAGACGGCGAATGGATTGCCGAGCTGACCTATGTAAAATCGGGTGACAGCGAAATCACGATAGATCATACGGAGGTCGACCCGAAACTTCGCGGCGAAAATATCGGAGAAGACCTTGTCGGGGCTGCTGCTGAATACGCGCGGGAGAATAATTTGAAAGTTAAAGCAACCTGCCCGTATGCGAAAAAAGTGCTCGGTGAAAAGCCCGAATTTCAGGATGTCCTGGCTAAATGACCCCGCGAATATCGGCTTCGAGCTATTCGAACACCGCACCTCTCATATGGAGTTTTCTATACGGCTCCAATCGCGGACGCTATGAATTAATTTTAGACACCGCTCCTGCCCGCTCACTCGAGCTTTTGTTGCAGAATCGCGTGGATGCCGCGCTCGTTCCGGTAATTGCTTTTCAATTACTTGACGGCGTTCGTCTCATCCCCGATGTCTGCGTAGGCGCAAAAGAAAAGGTACGAAGCGTTTGCCTCATTACAAAAGGCAAAGATTTGAGCCAGGTTAAAACCGTCTCGCTGGACACTTCGTCTAAAACTTCCGTTTATCTGACGAAAATTATCTTTCGTGAATTTCTGGGTTTTGAACCGGTTTGGAAGGACGCGGCACCAGATTTGGAAGCGATGTTGGACGAATCGGACTGTGCGTTGCTGATCGGCGATCCGGCACTCAACTTGTCAGAACTACCTGCGGTAGCGGGTGGTTTATCAATAAGAACATTCGACTTGGCCGGACTCTGGCGACAGTACAGCGGCCTCGGTTTTGTGTTTGCGATGTGGATGACACGCAAAGAAAGCTGCGAAATAGATTTTGCAGCCGCCCGGAGCGAAGGGCTTTTGCATTTGGAGGAAATTATTTCTAATTATATATCAGAGAATGCCCTAAAGCGCGAAGATCTGTTGTCCTATTTGTCCGAAAATATCTCTTATTCGATCGACGATTCAATGCAAAAAGGCCTTGGGCTTTATTTTGAGTTGGCAGCAAAAAATGGATTGATCGAGACCAATAAGCCGCTCACGTTTACCGGCGATAATTAGAACAGCCCGGATTGAAATAGCAGCAGCCAGCCCGCCACTATAACGAATACCAGCAAACCCAGATCGGTTGTTCCTATTTGTTGTTCTTGGTTTTGCATATGGCTAATTACTCATTAAATAACTACACAGTTAATCGCTTAAAATTTCACAATAAAATATTAAAAGGCTAAAAAAAGTTTTGGTAAAGTTCGTTGAATAGACGGGTAAAGGCTGATTATTTGCAGATATTCGGAAAAAGATTTTTTTCATCTGCGAAAGCGCGGTCAATCTCGGTCGAAAACGGTCAAAATAATCCCATGAACATTCGAGGCCGTTTACTGGATATTGTGCCATTTCGTATTTTATTTTGTTAGAATAATATCGAAGAATCAGGTGAGAATTTTAATGGAAAAAACGATTCAGCCAATTTTGGATAAAACTTTGGACGGCGAGCGATTGACTGGCGGAGATTGCACTACGCTTTTAGAATCGAACGATTTTGTCCGTATCGGGCTGGCCGCACACGAGATTCGGATGCGGAAAAACCCAACCGATGTAGTTACATACATCATCGACCGCAACATCAATTACACCAATGTCTGCAACGTCGTCTGCACGTTTTGCGCGTTTTACCGGCGGCCGGGCAAGCCGGCCACGTATGTTCATTCGATAGAAGAAATTTGCAAACGGATCGACGAAACCATCGCTCTCGGCGGCAGCGGAGTTTTGATGCAGGGCGGCCTGCACCCGGATTTTAATATCGAATGGTACGAAAATCTTTTATCCACTTTGCACGCAAAATACCCGAAATTTCAGCTTCACTGCTTTTCGCCGCCCGAAATTCACAACATTTCGCTGATCTCGAAACTCGATTATGTGTCGATCATGCAGAGGTTGAAGGACGCTGGTTTGAACTCGATGCCCGGCGGCGGCGGCGAGATTTTGGACGACGAGGTCCGCGCACGCGTTTCAACTAAATGCAACACACAGCAGTGGCTCGACGTGATGCGCGCGGTTCACAAAGTCGGCTTGCGCTCGACGGCGACGATGATGTTCGGCATCGGCGACAATGTTTCGCACCGTGTAAACCATTTGCAAAGAATCCGCGACGTTCAGGACGAAACCGGCGGATTCAGCGCGTTCATCCCGTGGACATTCCAACGCGAAAACACCGCCCTCGGCCGTAAAATAAAGGAAGAGCCGACTGGAATTGATTATCTGAAAATGGTCGCCGTTTCGCGCCTTTTTCTCGATAACGTCCAACACATTCAATCGTCGTGGCTGACGCAAGGTTTGCGCTTGGGACAAACCGCTTTGCGTTTCGGCGCGGACGATATGGGTTCGATTATGATTGAAGAAAACGTCGTCTCGGCGGCAGGCGCGAACACCGAAGCAAACGAAAAAGAATTGCGCTATCAAATTTCCGAAGCCGGTTTCGTTCCGCAACAACGCGATATTTTATATAAATACGTCAACCGCGAAAAT
>JACDAY010000078.1 GCA_013695195.1 Blastocatellia bacterium
GGTTTGGACCTGCTCGGCGGCTCCCTCGACGGTTACGACCTCCTCTATTGCGCCAACCTGAAGTGACGCGTTCACCGTCGCTGGTTGGTTGACCAGAGCCCAATTACTCGTGCTCACAAATTTCTTGAATCCAGCCTTCTCAATAGTAACACTGTAGGTTCCCGGCAGGAGTAAATCAAAATTGTATCCTCCTGAATCGGAAGTTTCAGTTGTCAATGAAGCACCGGTGGCTTCGTTGACTAGTGTTACGGTGGCCCCGGCTATAACACTTTCGGAAGTGTCTGTTACCGTTCCGGTTACGCGGGACGTAGTCCCCTGGGCAGATACGATAAGGTCAAAGGAAAACAGTAAAGCAACAAGAACCACTGCGATTACAAACGGTTTTTTGGCCATTTTTACTCCTCCAAAAACAAATTGTAGATATAACAAATTCTGATGATAACCGGATTAGTGAGTAGAGATAATGATGTACAATATCATAACTTTACAAAAGTGTTAATTAAAAATTGCACTTTTTGCGAAATCTTGAATTTTATTTTTGATATTGAATGATGAGACCGCCGGCTCCGACTGCCCAGCCGTACTTTTTCATCATATAAAGACCGTATAGATTGCCTTTTGCCGCAATTTCCTGCTGCTGCCATGTTTTGCCTTTATCGGAAGAGCGCAGGATCGAGCCGCCATGTCCGACGATCCAGCCGTTCTTGTCATCGGCAAAGTCGACACGCATAAAATTGTCGCGAAAACTCGTCGCGACTTTTTCCCATGTTTCTCCGCCGTTATCGGTTCGCAGGATTGTGCCTTTCCCGCCGACCGCATAACCTTCGTTGTCATCCCGAAAATCAACGTTATAAAGTGTCGCGTCCGTTCCAGACGACTGCACCCGCCAGCTTTCGCCGCCGTCTTCGGTTGCGAGGATCAAACCCTTGTCTCCAACTATCCAGCCATGCGAGCTTCCGTTAAAATCAACATGAAAAAGTTCCGTTTTTGACGGGACGAAAACGCGGCGCCATGTTTCGCCGCCGTCCTGTGTTCTCATAACCAGGGAGTCTATGACCGCATCGCCTTTTTTATTAAGGACCGAACCGATAGCCAATCCTCTTTTTTTGTCGGCGAATCTTATACTGAGAAACTCCGGCGTACCGTTTCGAAAATCGTTCGGTCTGTAAATCAGTGTTTCCCGCCACGATACACCGCCATCATCTGTTATAAATAAATTCCTGCCTGCGACAAGATAGCCATTGTCGTTATTTCGAAAATATATCTCGTTTATATTCTGGGTAGTTTTAATAGGATATTTAAGCCAGCTTTTTCCGCCGTCCTGTGTAAAAGCCAGATAGCCGTTATCGCCTGCAACCCAGCCTTTCTCAGCCGAGGTGAAATAAATAGCGACCAAATCACCAGTTCCCTTTACATGGCTGGTTCTCCAGTCCGACTGAGCGGAAACAGGTTGGGCGGAAAATAAAATAACAAATAAAAAAGGAGTTAAACAACGCAGCATCGACTGACCTCCGGAGTTTGGTTTACTCGAAGTCCATACTTCAGCGGAACATCCTAAAGTACGGGCTCTGAATAAAAAGGTGATTTTGACGATTAGAATAACTTACTTTTCGTCGAAAATCACCTTTACCGAGTCGGTGTGAAATTAGTTGACAGGCCGTTAATTCTTTTCCGGGTCATCGACCAGAGCATCGTCTATTTCCTTTTCCAGCTTATTGCGCAATTTATCGACCAAAATATCGGCCCTTTGAACATTCTGGTCAAGGTTCGCTTTAGTCCGCTGGATTTCGGTGAGAAGGCTTTGCAGGTTCGTTTTTTCGATTTCGAGATTTTTGCGGCGCATATTGCGCAATTCTTCCGGACGCAGCGAACCGGCAAATGCCACACTTTTTTCAATAGCTTCCGGCCTTATATCATTTTCGATTAGATCGAGTTTCGTTTTGATAGCACTTTCCTTTTCGATCATCTCAAACAATTGTTTTCGCAAAGTTTCGGCCCTCTGCTCGGATCTTGTAAGAATATCGAGATTCAACAGCAGACGCTTTTGTTTTTCATCGGAATCGCGTTTACTTCCCGCCTCGAGATTTTTTATACGGTTGCCGAGGTCTTCCATCGTTATCGTATTCCGGTCTTTACTCTCGGACGCGGTCGCATTTTTTTCTTCCTGATTTGCCGGTACTATCATTGTTTCGGAGTCAGGAAAATCTTCCGCGCGGCTAATGATCAAAGGCTCGCTCGAAGGCGGAGGCGACGAAACGCTCGGGGCCGATTGAGATTTACGCTTCCTGCGTGTCTGCGCATTTAAATCCCCAACGGATACCAACACGGCGAGGAAAGCCAATGCTACAATTAAAATTCGATGCAGCCCGAAATCTTTTAAGCCCATAATCTTACTTACCTTTTCCGTTTTGATTCTTATCCGCGATAAAATCACCCCTGAAAAGCTCAACCGCGTTTTTCGCCAACCCGACAAACGGGATCGCATCGAGTCCGGAGTTTGCAACTCCTCTCATCAAGCCTTTCTTTTTTATATCATGCCCTACAAGAGCGATTACCACAGCCGTTCCCCCAAACGGCACCATTTTGGCTAGCCTTTTTGCGACCTGCCAGCCGCCCGCATGAACTACTTTCCGCGTTAAAGTTTGCTTTTTCACTTCCATCGATTCTCAGTTTATACGTGCTTTATTGGGATGACAACCGCATGCTTATATTTGCACGAATAAATGAGGCCAAAGTTCCGCTTCTTTCCTATATGTTCGGCACGAGAATCAGTTGTACGCGACGATTCTTTGCTCGGTTGGCGTTCGTCGTATTAGGAGCAACGGGTAAAGCGGCGGCCAGTCCTTTTGCTTCGATGCGGGTTTCCGCGACGCCAAATCCCGCAAGTCGTTCGCCTACCGCCCTTGAACGCTGCTGCGTAAGGCTTTCCAGTTCTTCGGCCGTTCCGCGATTATCTGTATGCGATTCGATTATAACGCGATAATCCGCATTGGTAGCCAGCAGTTCACCAAGCGAACTCAGCTTTGCATCTGCATTAGGTGCGAAGTCGGTCGAACGGATCGCCGACCAGAAATTCTCCGGAATTGTCAAAATAATCCCTCGCTCGTTCTTGGACACAACTCCGAATCGCCGAAGCGACTGCATAAACGGCCCTTGTCCGGACTGCAGACTAGTGAGTTTCTCATCCTTCAAACGCTGTTCTTCTGTCGCTTGCCTCTCGGTTTCCATCGCAACGAGGCGTGATTTCGCATTGTCGGCTTCTACGCGAACGCGTCCCAGTTCTTCGCGAAGCTTGCCGTTTTCCTCGCGCAGCTCCTTGATCTGCTGCGCAAAATTGATCCCGTCGCGTTCGGATAGCTCCTTGTTCCTGGTTTCGCTGGCAAGTTCAGCCCGAAGCTCGGCTATCTTATCCTGTGCGTCCTGAAACCGGTTTTCAGCCTCACGAGCTTCTGCATCAGAGCGGGTTTTTTCATTGCGCTTTTCGCGGGCCTCTTTCCTTATGAACGCAGTCGATTCAGCCTTTACTGCTGAACTGATAGCCTGCCGGGCTGTAATGTCAACGGATTCCTCCGGACGGCCGGCTTTCCAGGCAGTTTCCGCTCCCACGAGCAGTGATTCGGCCGCGCTCATCTCTTCGACGGCGTCCCGCTCAGCGCCGGCGAATCTGGCGAGTGCGACAGCTTGTTTAGCCTGAAGGATCGTCGAAGGCGTTTTGGAATAATCCAGCTCGGCGATTTCCGGCGTCCGCGAATCACGAAAATAATCACTCGAATTGCCGAAATACTGAATCGCAGGCGTGGTCGCGATCGTTTTGCCAGTGGTCGTATACGGGCTTAAATTCTCGAGCATTATTTCCTGGCTGGGCCGGCGAACAAGAAAATGAGGCTCGGCCGTAACGATCAACGCGAACGTCTGGAGCTTTGTCGTTACGCTCATTTTCGAATCGAACTCAAAAAATCCGCGGCGTTTTATCTCTCCAAGATTATCAACCTGCCCTTCGGGCGAAACCGCCCAAAGAATATACGTTGCATATCCGGCACCGAGCTCAAACGGCCGCGGCATCTTCGACACGGACAAATCGATCTCACTGCCGTTCCGGCTCGTTCTTTTTATCTTCGCCTCGCCCTTCATACGCGGAAAACGCGTCGTTCCTCGAAATTGCACGAAAACAACGTCATCAAGCGGATAAGTAATAGCAGTTGTACGACGAGGCAAATCTGCCTGGGCGACAACGAAATTAGCGAAAATGAATGTAAAAAACAGTGATATCAAAATGTTGCGGGATATTGAATTGTTCATTTTTGTTCTCCGAAGCAGAAATGCTGTAAAAAAGATGCTGCATTTCATTTATGCGTTGCAATCTTAGGGTTTGGACATTGGAGTCAGAACTCTTGTATATTCAAGTTTTATTTTCTGAATCAAGGGGCGAGAGCTTTATAATCCTCTGTGTTCTTGTGTCTTTTTGTAACAGCCTTTGTTCTTTGTGTCAAAACAAAGATTTAGCACAAAGATCACTAAGCGAAGCACAAAGAACACAAAGCAGAAAGTGTAATCCTATTTACTCGTGTTGATCCATCTTTTCTGATGAATGAATTCAAACGGCTCTTACAATATGTCCGGCCACATTGGTTAACTTTTTTATTCGCATTGGTTGCAATGTTTATTGTGGCGATATTCGAAACGGCGACCGGTGCTTTGCTGGTGCCGATATTTGGTCAATTCCAGCCCGACGCAGCACGACAATCCGAAACGCTTTTCAGCCTGCAGCGGTTTATTCCAAAAGAGCCCTGGTTTCACGGTTGGTTGGCGATCTCGGCTATGCTGCTTGGTTTTACGATTTGTAAAGGAGTTGCTGAATATTTCTCCTCCTATCTGATGGCGAAGATCGGGCAATCCGCGGTTCTGGATCTTCGAAAACAGCTTTACGATCACCTCCTTAGTCAGCCGGCATCGTTTTTCGAAAAACACCGTACAAATTTTTTGGTTTCACGTCTGGTTGTTAGCTGTTCGGCAATAGAACTTGCCGTCTCGGCTAATTTACGCGATGTTCTGCGGGAAAGTTTCATGCTTATCGCTTTTATCGGAGCCGCATTTTATTACAATTGGCGCCTGATGTTCGGCGCTTTAATTATCGCACCTATCATTGCATTTTTGACAACAAAATTCAGCAAAGCCCTTCGCCGCCTTGCTGAAGAATCTTTCGAGGGCAACAAACTTTTGACAGATACGGCACAGGAAACGCTTGCCAATCAGACAATTGTCAAAGCTTACACTGCCGAGGAGCGTGAAAAAACGCGGTTCGGAAAGATTGCCGGAGTTATTGCCCGGGCAAACCTTCGATCCGGTCGTATCGCCGCGACTTCGCCTCCGACAATCGAGATAATCGGCACGGTTGCGATACTGATCCTTTTTTATTTCGGCTTACGGGAAATTAATGCCGGTCAAATGGACGCCGCGCACTTTTTTACATTCTTGTTCTTTCTTTTTCGCAGCTACGATCCGATGCGAAAGATATCGCGACAGCATAACGAAATTACCAAAGCGTTCGCCGCCGCAAAAGACGTTTGGAACGTAATGGACGAAGATGAGGTTCTTCCTGAAAAACGGGATGCCGTAGAACTGTGGCCGCTGCGTGAAAAGATCGAGCTGAAAAACGTTTCTTTCAGCTATCAAACCGATACGAAGAAAATTTTAGATGATATAACATTAAACGTTCCGAAAGGCTCAGTGGTAGCTCTTGTAGGCGAAAGCGGCGGCGGAAAATCGAGCTTGATCAAGCTTGTCCAAAGGCTTTACGATCCAACGTCCGGTGCTATATTTTGGGATAATGTAAATCTCAAAGAGGCCAAATTATCTAGTCTCAAGCGGCAAATCGCTTTGGTTACGCAGGAAACCGTATTGTTTAACGATACTATTCACTACAACATTTCATACGGGAACCCGGACGCTTCACCTGTCGAAATTGCCGAAGCGGCACGGGTCGCTTTTGCCGACGGATTTATTGACGAGCTTCCCCAAAAATACGACACACTCGTCGGCGAACGCGGAATTTTTCTCTCCGGCGGTCAACGGCAGCGTATTGCGATAGCACGTGCTGTGCTTATTAACGCGCCGGTGCTCATCCTTGACGAAGCTACTTCCGCTCTGGATGCAGAATCAGAACGATTAGTGCAAAAGGCTCTGGCTAATTTGATGCGCGACAAGACATCCATCGTTATTGCTCATCGTCTTTCTACTATCCGAAAAGCAAATACCATCGTTGTAATGGAAAAGGGGAAAATAATTCAAATAGGCATACATAGAGAGCTGCTCGCAAAAGATGGCAAATATAGGCGCCTATACGAACTGCAATTTGCCGAAGAAGAAATTTTGGGTGAATATAAATTATGAAATCGATGACCGGATTTGGGCGCGGGGCGGTTAATGAGAATTCATTTTCCGTAACCGTAGAATTGAAAACAGTTAACAATCGTTTTCTAGATTTAGCTTTAAAGTTTTCAAGTGAGTTGCAGCCGCTCGAATCAAATATAAAACGTTTAATCGGAAGCAGATTGTCGCGCGGCCGCGTCGATGTAAATCTCCAGTATGACCGTACGAACGAGATCAATTACGAGCTGAATCGGCCGCTTATTGCCGGTTATTTGGCCGCTATGAAAAATATGCAGGATGAGTTCTCACTTTCCGGTGAGCCGGATTTGAATGTGATAGCGCGTTTGCCTAACGTTTTAATGCCTAAAAAAGACGATCTTGATGATAAATTCATGTCAGGTGTTGAAAAGGCTTTGGCCGACGCCCTCGACGATCTCGAAAAAATGCGTGAGAACGAGGGACGAATGCTCAAAAATGAGCTTGAAATGCGGTTGAATGAGATCGAAAAACGGCTGCCATTAATCGAAGCCGAGGCTGCTAACATCGCCGAAGAATATCGCCGGCGGCTTACCAAACGCGTCGGAGAACTGCTAGCTAAAAGTGATTCGCAGATCGAGATCGATCAATCGCGACTAGCACAGGAAATCGCATATCTGTCCGACCGTGCCGACATTTCCGAAGAGATTGCAAGGCTCGCGACTCATATCGAACACTTCCGAACCATCATGGACGAGGAGAAAGAGGTCGGCAAACGTCTCGATTTTTTAACCCAGGAACTTAATCGTGAGGCAAACACGATCACCTCGAAAACAAATAATATGACCGTCAAGGAAAATGCTTTGCAGATAAAAAGCGAAATTGAGAAAATCCGCGAGCAAGTGCAGAATGTAGAATAAATTTGCTACAGGATATCGGACTCTTATTTAACTTTAGTTTAAGACCTGAATATAGCATCGCTTTTATGTAATCCTAAAAAATCCGCGTTCATCAGTGGCAATTCTTTTTGAAAAATGAAAGGAAATCTTATTATTTTAACCTCACCGTCGGGCGGTGGCAAAGGCACACTGATCCTGCAATTGATGGCTAATAATATCGGAATCGGATATTCCGTTTCGTACACAACACGCAAGATGAGAGACGGTGAAATAGACGGGCGTGATTACTTCTTTGTTGATGACGACGATTTTAAAGCTCGAATTGCAAACAACGAATTTCTGGAATATGCAGAAGTGCACGGAAATTATTACGGCACTTCAAAAGCTGTTGTTGACTCGCACATCGCTGAAGGTAAAGATGTAATTCTTGAGATTGATGTCCAGGGAGCGAAAAGTGTATTGGAAAAAATGCCGCAAGCTGTAAGCATTTTTATTATGCCTCCGTCTTTCGAAGCTTTATCTTATCGTTTGACCACGCGGGCCACTGAAACTACTGAGCACCTATCGCTAAGGCTGAAAAATTCTTTTGATGAAGTGCGTGAACATAAGGATTTCGAATATGTTGTGATCAACGACGAAATAGCTTCTGCAACAAGGCGTTTAGAATCGATAATTCTCGCGGAAAGACAAAAGCGGGTTAGACAAAAGGAGGCGATTCAGGATATTCTAAATAGTTTTGATGCTTCCAGACAAAGAATTACCGGAGATTAGTTAGAAATGGCCAAAAAAGACGAAGAAAATATTGAAGAAATTGAAGAGGGCGCGGAAGAGGTTATCGATCCGCCGGAAATTGATTCGAAATATCGAATGATAATTCTGGCTGCGCAACGCAGCAAGCAGCTTCAACGCGGCGCAATCTCGCGTACGGATATCGATATTCGCAAAAACAAGCCAACTCGCGTAGCAATGCGAGAGCTTGAGGAAAAACGGGTAAATTTCGAAATTCTGGAAGCTCTGAAATAGGACAACTTTATCGCAATCACATTTTAAAAAAAGCCGTTAATCGACGGCTTTTTTTAATTCCTGATTCTTTTACGACAATGTACTACTAATCATTCATACGTTTACCGGTGTTGCTCACAGCCTCGCCGACAGAATCCACTGCATCTGAAACTCCGCGTTTAAATTTTCCCCAGGTTTCCTGGCCTTCGCCGGCGGCGTGATCCGCCTCGCCTTCCGCTTCGAGCCGCTCATTGCCGGTTACTTCGCCAACTTTTTCTTTAACCGTTCCTTTTGCTTGCTCGTATTTTCCCTCTACTTCGTCATCATTGAAAATTGACATTTTATTTCTCCTTAAATTTAAATTAGTGTATCGTTTTGAAACGATGCAATAGCCATAAAAGATATAAGCAATTTACATTCCTTTATAATCCGGCCCGCCACCGCCCTCCGGCGTAACCCAGTTAATGATCTGATACGGGTCGGAAACGTCGCACGTTTTGCAGTGAACGCAGTTTGAAAAATTCACTTTCAATTCTTTGCGGTCGTTTTTCGCATTAAACTCCATCTCATAAACTGCAGCCGGGCAGAATCGTTGGCACGGGTTCCCATATTCTTCGGCGCATTTCGTCGCGCAAATTTCGGTATCAAGAATGTGCAGATGTGAAGGCTGATCTTCGTTATGTGCGACTCCGGCGTGGAAAACGTCGGTTATTTTGTCAAAAATCATTTCCTTATCGAATTTTACTTTTTCATATCGATTCGAATCTGCGCTGCCGTTCATTTCAGAAAGCTTTTGCATACGCTCGTGTCCGGCGATATGATGCTCCTTCGGCATGAAACCCCAGGCCATTCCGCCGGTCAGAAACTGTAAACCAGTGTTGATCAACGCCGACCAGCGCCCGCTCTGAAATGAAGCATGAAAATTACGAACCGGATGCAGCTCGTCATAGATCCAGCTCAGGTTCACTTTTTCTTCAAAGTGCCGGAGAGTTTTCGACGTAAAATCTTCGTGCTGAAATGCAAGAATAATTGTCTCGGCTGCAAGCATTCCGGATTTCATCGCCATGTGAATTCCTTTTATCCGCTGCCCGTTCAAAAACGAAGCACAATCGCCGACGAGCAGCACGCCATCCGCGTAAAGCTTTGGCATAGTGTGATAACCACCGGTGTTTATTGTCTTTGCTCCGTATTTGAGCATCTTGCCGCCCTTCAATATCGAAGCAATCTTCGGATGTGTTTTAAATTTCTGAAACTCTGCATGCGGATCGATCATTGGGTCCAGATAATCGAGGCCGGTAACATATCCGATGCTGACGACATTGTTTTTCAAGCCGTATATCCAACCGCCGCCGTAGGTTTGCGTGTCCGATGGAAAACCAAGTGTGTGGACAACGCGCCCTTCCGAAAAATTTTCCCCGGGAACTTCCCAAAGCTCCTTTACGCCCAACGAAAAAACCTGAGCTTCCACACCGTCGTTCATCCCTAAGCGTGCTGTAAGCTGTTTTGCCAGCGAGCCGCGCGATCCCTCGCCCAATACTGTAATTTTCGCAAGCAGATCGACGCCCGGCTCAAAATTTCCCTTACGCTCGCCGTCTTTTCCTACACCTTTGTCACCTGTGCGTACGCCAATAACCCTTTCATTATCATCATACAAAACTTCGGCGGCCGGAAATTCCGGAAAGATGTTAATGCCGGCTTCCTCGCATTTTTCGGCGAGCCATTCACACATTTTGCTCAAGCTAAGAATGTATTTGCCTTTGTTTTTCAAAGGCGGAGGCGTGATCGGAGCGGTGAAGGCACGGTTTTCGGTCATATACCAGAACGCGTCTTCCGTAACGACCGTATCGACAGGGCAGCCCTGTTCTAGAAAATCCGGCATAAGCTCTCGGATCGCGAGCGGATCCATCACCGCGCCCGACAAAATATGCGCGCCCACATACGAACCCTTTTCGACAATTCCAATTTCGATATCACCGACTTTACTACCATGACGCCGTCCTTTTTCAATCAACTCATCATGTTCCTTTATACTGTTTTTTAGATGCAAAGCCGCCGCCAGATTCGCCGGTCCGGCACCGACGAATACCACGTCCATCTCGATTTCTTCGCGTTTGATCATAAGTTTGAAGTGAAATGAATGACTATTCAATTATAGAAAGTGTATCAAAATCGAGACAGAAACACGACTGGGAAGTTAAAAAGGGCTACG